>JABACA010000229.1 GCA_014237975.1 Mariniblastus sp.
ATGGATTCACGGGACAAGTTGCTGGCACGCCAACCTTTGTTGCAGATACAGGACAGCAGTTTATTGAATTTGATTTGAACTTGGACCCGGCTCTAGGGAGCGATCCGACCAATATCCGCACTGGTGCCTCGGCTCCTCTGAGCCAACGCCCCGATTTTTACAATGGACTGGTTCTCTCGTTTGTTGGCAATAGCTCCAAGCCGGGCGTTCTCAATGCGGCCCTCTCTGGCAGGATTATCGGTTACGAGCCACCCGCGAAATTTACTGTGATGCTCGACCAATGGGAGCAGGAATTAAAGAGTGATTTAAGCCCACTGGAGGACGCAGAAGTCGTTATCAATTCTCGGCCGTTTTCAGGTTTTGGAGCGGGTGATGTTAATTCGCCCAGTGGAGGAGGTGTCTTGCAACCTTCAGATGGGCAGCTCGGCGACAAAGCGTTACAGCCGAATCGACAAGGATTTAACAAGACCACTCTGGTTGACAATAACAATGGTTACTTGTCGCGAAATAACTCGCCCAATGAGTCGTACGATGCGGCCGACTTTCAGAATATGTTTCTGTTCGGTCGCAAGCGGGGCAGCGGTGCCCAGCGGGGCGATGTGATCCCCAGTTTTTTCCGTGAAAGTTTAGCCAACGCTAACAACTTTATTCTGCCCAACTTTCAAGTGGAACAGATGATGGTTGACAATGATGGTGATGGCGAACCGGACAGCTACTGGATGGATATTGGCCTGCCGGTTCAGTCGGACGGATCGGGGCGACTCTACAAACCGATGGTCGCCTATCGCGTGGAGGATCTGGACGGTCGTTTGAATTTGAACGTACACGGAAACCTGGCCCAGGAGGAATCGGTCACCCGGGGAGATTTGCTGGGTGGCGGGCAGGCGGCCCCGGCGAGCCACGCCTTGGGGCAGGGATACGGCCCGGCGGAAATCTCGATGAAAGATGTATTAGGCGCAGAGCATGCCAACATCTTGCAAGGGCGTTATCGCTCTCAAGATCCACATGATACAGTTCCAGGTAAGCGTAATACGTGGGATCCCTGGTCCAAGCAAAAGCTGTTTGGTTATGCCCGTGGAAGCGCCGCTGCCGGTGGAGCGGTGGGTCATTCATTCGGCACATCGGCGATGGACTTGCGAGGCCAGTACGCCGTTGGAACGCCTCAGAACTCACTCTGGTCAGATCCCAACTTCCCCAATTTCTCTAACGGATTGCCGGTTGCCGACGTGTTGGGGGCAGCCTGGTCGGACGAGTTGGTCGACAATCCGTACGAATCGTCCGTTTATTGGGCCAAGGATGACTCGCCCTATGGCCTGAACGAGCTGGAGCGAGTTTTGCGGCCGTTTGATTCGGATACGAACTTGTTGCCTGATCGATTGGTGCAACTCGCGCCGAACGCCTTCTCTAATTTGAATAACAAAAGAAAATTCACTACCGACAGTTTTGAAGTTCCGATGGTACCTGTCGGCATGATCAATCAGTTGGCAGGCAAGTTAATCGATTCCAACCCAAGTCCCATTGATGATAATGGTCTGGATCGGGAGGAGCGAATGGCCCTTGCATACGCATATATTAAAGAAAACAAGCTCTTGCCCGATGAGTTTTTTGTCGGCCTTAAGATGAATGTCAATCGAGCGTTTGGAAACGGTTATGATGACAACGGCAATGGTGTTGTCGACGAGAGCGAAGAGGCTGGGCAGTCCAACACAGACGTGACCGGAACGCCGGCAATGGATCTCGATAACAGGGGCGATGGAGCGACGGGCGACCAGAATGCCCGTTTTCATTTTGCCAGACAGTTGTACATCATGGCACTTCTTCAGTGTCCCAAACCGAATGATGCTTCGATCAACTTGAATGATTACAGACGGCAGTTGGCTCAGTGGGCTGTCAATGTGGTCGATTTTCGCGATCCCGATTCGATCATGACACCGTTTGATGTCGATTTTAATCCGTGGGATGGTTGGAACCCGAGTCCAAACAATCGTATTTGGGGCTGTGAACGGCCTGAGCTGTTATTGACCGAAAGCATCGCGCTGCACGATCGGCGAACCGAGGATTTGGCGACGCCCGATAACCTGACAACTGAAAATGACGACGATGACAAAGACGAAGATTTTGACCAACGGTATCGGCCCAATACGGCCACGTTTATCGAACTCTACAACCCGTGGACACAAAACCGGCTGAACCAGGTGATTCCACCCAGTCTTACCGACGATCCGAGTGGGGTTAGGTTGGGGAAAACACACGACAATACGCCTGGTGGCACACCTGTATGGCGGATTAAAGCTGAAATTCCAATCTATGATGATCCCGGCAGCTCGGCGTATGAGCGAGCGATTTACTTTACCAATAACGATCCAGGGGCACTTGGAATCGCTGGCTCTTATTTCTGGACTGATGCCACCAATATTAAAGCCGTTTCGCCAGGTGAACATGCGGTTGTCGGTTCATCGAATCAATTTGCAGGTGGCAAATACACCAGCTATGTCGGTAGGCGAACGGGCATGTTGGCGGTCGATTCACAAACACGCCACATCGCGTTGCAAACGGGCAACAATGCCTTAGGTACCGTTACCGCTTTCCCGCCGGGTGAGAGTCGGCCAGAGGATGCGCCTGCGGCCGCGGCGGATCCAGCCGGTGGGGTTGCGCGAGCGGTCGTGGTTCCGATCAATCAGCCTCGTTCCTTGTCGGTTTCCGATCCGAATGGTGGCTATCCTCTAGTAGATGCCTCGGGTATCGACCGGACCCCCGTTACCGACGGGTGGCAATACACCACCCCATTTGACGAACCGCTTGACCCCTTTCCGGGAGTCAATCCACTTCCTGTAAGCGCTGCGGAAGTCAACAACAGAGCACTGTGGACGAACGGCTTGACCGATAATTTTCGAGTGTTGCATTTACAGCGGTTGGCCAATCCGTTGGAGGCATGGAATAAGGACGACAATCCTTATATCTCAATCGACTCGATTCCGCTTGACCTGTTCGCTTATAACGGCTTGCAACCGGATGCCGACAATAATAATCGATCGGGCGGCAATGAGATTGACCCGGGTCACCAAGATCTGGATGATCCTGCCGATAATTTTTCCATTGTAAATGGAAAGAGTCGTCTTGATTCATTAGAGCGCGGTGAGGGTCAGTTTGCTGCTCAACCACCATTGAAGCGGTTGCTGTTCAAGGTAGATAATGGAAATGTGGATGAGGACGAGTATGGTGAAGTGAATCCCGATCCTCTCGATCACCACATTGGCTATCGATTTATTCACTCGCTCGGTGGTACCAGTTGGAATTACCGAGCCAATTTGAATAACGACCCTTATGCTTGGCTGGCCTGGAACAATCGCCCCTATGTCAGTCACCTGGAACTGGCCAACGTGCCGATCTCGGCGCCCGACAAGATCACTTGGAACTTTGGTATTCAGCAGCCAGCTGCCGATCCCTATTCCGAACCGATCAAGAATGGCGATCCGCTGAGCGAGCCGGATGATACAGATCTGTCGGTCGACCTTTCTGCCGATTTCCGCTACCTGTTTAACCCGTTTAACAGTGAGGCGGGTGGGGACGAGGATAAGGCAACCCATTTGTACCGACTGTTCGATTACCTGGAGGTCCCCTCGCGATTCGTTGGTACCCAAACCAACTTGAACCGTAAAGCGCCGGAGTTTAACAGAAACCCATTTGACTTTGTTCCACGATATCGAGTCCCCGGGAAAATTAACTTGAACACGATCTACGAGCGAGACGTTTGGGTCGGGTTGATGGGACACGCTTATGGTGATGGTGCCCCAGGCATTACATGGGATAAGTTTCAGGATTCGAGAAAAGGTGACCTAGCTGATTATGAGTTTGCCGGTGTGTTCCGCAATGCGAACGAGGGCAAGTACGTTCCGGATATCTCTACACCCAATCCGGGAGCACCTTCTCTAGTTCGCGATGGTGTCGATTGTGGTTTGTTTCGAAGACATCCGGATGCTAACAAGAAAAAGAAACCTTTTTTCGATTATGAAACGGGCACTTCCTATAACAATTCAAACCGGAGCCCCTATTTCCGCTACGACATGCGGCAGCGACTGGGCAACCTGGTTACGACCCGCTCCAGCGTGTATGCGATCTGGATTACGGTTGGCCTGTTTGAAGTGGATCCGAATGGAACGGTAAGCGATCGTGAACTCGGTTCCGATTCGGGTGAGGTTCGACGTTACCGCGGGTTCTTCGTCTTGGATCGATCGATTCCGGTCGCCTTTGAACCGGGCAAGAACCACAACGTCGAGCGAGCCATTCGGGTCTCGTCATTCCTCGAATAAATAGAATCGGTTTCGGCCGAGCCCTGTAACAACCCAAAGGCACCCTCGACATTTGTCCGGGGTGCCTTTTTTTTAGAGCGTTGAATGCGTTGTTTTCATTCGACGTTACGGCA
>JABACA010000022.1 GCA_014237975.1 Mariniblastus sp.
AACGAATGAGGGACAAGCATGATACAGGCAAAAAAAAGAGTTGGCCGTAAGCCGGGTCTTGTAACTGGCTTGCACCAGTGACGATCATTTATCTAGGCGCGCCATTGCTGACACGCTCAAGCAGCCTACCCGAAAGTCATAATGCGGCGGACCACCACTGCTTTCTGCTTGGCCTTGCTCCGAATGGGGTTTACCTAGCACTGCAAGTCACCTGGCAGCCTGGTAAGCTCTTACCTTACCGTTTCACCCTTACCACGCGACGCCTAAGCGCCCGTTCGGCGGTTTACTTTCTGTGGCACTTTCCCTAGTCTTGCGACCGGTCGGTGTTACCGACCATTCTGTCCTGCAGAGCCCGGACTTTCCTCTCGTGGCGCGAACCACCAGCGATCGTCAAATCAACTTCGTAACAGAATTCTAGTATCCACGTTGCCCGATGAGATCCAGGAAATTGAATTATCCGCCGTAAACCGTTAAAGATTTTCCCCAGAGAATTCATCCTGTCGGGAAGGCGCGGTTTACTGATGGCCGAAAACAGACTCGACAAATTTGTCGAGCGGTGAATTGCTTTTCGGACGGACCGTAATTGTGTCGCCGGCGTGAATTGCGTAATTGCATTCTTGCATGACATGGTTCTGGCTCACGTCGTATTTGACAGGCAATCGCAACATTTCACCGTTGCCAGGAATCGTGCGAAAAATATTGACTTCCATGTTTCGAAAGTCTGCAATGGCACCGGACGATTCCAGGACCGTTTGAATGGTTGACTGGTCGCTCAGGTTCGTTGTCTCGACACGTGTTTGGCCGAATTTCGGAGTGATTCTAACAGTACACTGGTTGGTTGGTTCCGCTTCCGTTAATGGAATTTCGTTGTTTCCAAAGGGACTCAGTGAAGCACAGCCGGATTGGATACAGATCAAAATGCCAACCAATAATGCGGCGGAAACGGTACTCTTGGGATTCAAAAAAGATCTCATCATCGAACAGACTCATTTTCGCGAATGTTATAATCTGGGCTCGACGCCCTGGTTTAGTCGTTAAACTTTCCCTAAACCCCCTGTTTGATATAATCGGCATCGGCAAAACATTTCTTCAGCTTTAACTTTTTTACCGTGGCGCTCTGAATTCGAAGTTTTAAGGTGAATTTGCTGGCATATATTGCTGGCAAAAGTGGCTTACGAGGATTGGTGTTCGCCCGTGCCGTGACTAAGCTTTCAGCAACTGTCTCAATTTACTTCTTCGCAAAATCATTGATCCAATGCCCAATTGCTGGAAAGACAAAACGATCGTTATCACTGGCGGCTCCCGTGGCTTGGGGTTGGCCATCGCGAAAGCGTTCGCCCAAAAATCAGCTTGCGTGGTACTGATTGGTCGCAACGACGATCGGCTTCAATTGGCTCAACAGGAAATTCGAGAACTTTTCCATTCAGCGGCGGTCGAGATTTGTTCTTTTGACATTACTGACGAGCAAGCGTTTGATGCCAATTTTGATCGTCTGATTGAGCGTTTAAATGGAATCGATGTCTGGGTGAATTGTGCCGGTAAATCGATACGCTGTAACTTGCCCGATTCAAAAATTGCGGATTATCGGGACTTGATGGAGATTAATTTTTTTGCCGCAGCCCGATGTGCACTGGCCGCCCTGCCCTACCTGCAGAAAACGTCTGGTCATTTGGTCAACATTGGATCTTTGGCTTCAAAAACAGCTTGGCCACTGGTGGCGCCCTACTCCACCAGCAAGCATGCGCTGGCTGCATTAGCGGGGCAATTGAGGCTGGAAGGTCCCCAACAGGTTCACTATCTTCATGTGTGTACCGGCCCGATTGCCCGGGATGAAAGTGAAGATCGTTATCGCGAGCAATCGGTGGGTTTGGGTGAAATGGCAAAGCAGGCTGGTGCGGGAGCCCCGGTCGGAAAAATCGATCCGGCGGTTTTGGCGGCCAGGATTGTCCGGGCTTGTGAAAAGCGTTCCCCTGAATTGGTAATCCCGGGGCGTTCCAAACTGCTTTTTGCGTTGTCCCAGTTGTCGCCCCGGTGCGGTGATTGGCTGCTTAGACGACTGTCACGAAAGTAATCGGTCAGCGGTTGCCCCCAAGTCGAATCCAGTTCAAAATCAACGGCAGCTCAGTCTTGTTGACAGGCGTCATTCGTGGTTGCCGATTGGATGTTGATCGATTGAGTGTCGTCCATCGTGGAATCCTGTCCGATATTGATCACAAGCAAATCTGAAAACTCATGAATGCATTTCCGGAAATTACAAAAATCGAGTACGAAGGTCCTGAAACGGATAATCCTCTTGCATTTCGCTGGTACAACCCCCACGAAATGATCGAAGGCAAGTCGATGCAGGATCATTTGCGGTTTAGCGTCGTCTACTGGCATACCTTTCGAGCAAATGGATCCGATCCATTTGGAATGCCAACCCTGCATCGTCCCTGGGACGATGGTACCGATTCAGTTGAAAACGCAAAAAATCGGGCCAGGGTTGCATTTGAATTTATGGAAAAACTGGGAGCTCCCTATTACGCTTTTCACGATCGGGATGTCGCGCCCGAGGGCGGCAGTTTTTCAGAAACCAACCGGAACCTGGATGCGGTTGTCGACGTGTTGGCCGAGGAACAGGCGAGAACGGGCATCAAACTGCTGTGGGGTACGGCCAACCTGTTCAGTCATCCGCGGTTCATGCATGGAGCGGCCACCAGTCCCAACGCGGAGGTGTTTGCCTACGCAGCAGGCCAGGTCAAGAAGGCGATGGAAGTAACCAACCGCCTGGGCGGTGAAAATTATGTCTTCTGGGGAGGCCGGGAAGGTTACATGAACCTGTTCAATACCGACATCAAACGGGAGCTGGACCACCTCGGGCAATTCATGAACATGGCGGTCGATTTTGCCAAGCAGATCGGGTTTGAAGGGACATTTTTGATTGAACCAAAGCCCAAAGAGCCGACCAAACATCAGTACGACAGCGATGCGGCCGCCTGTATCAACTTCTTGAGAGCCTACGGCTTGATGGATCATTTCAAATTGAACATTGAAACCAATCATGCGACGCTGGCGGGTCACACCATGATGCACGAGCTCGATTACGCCGGTGCCCAGGGATGCCTCGGTTCCATCGATGCCAACAGGGGTGATCTCCTGCTGGGTTGGGATACCGACCAGTTCCCGACGAACATTTATCTGACCACCGAAGTCATGTTAACTTTGCTGAAATACGGTGGCATTGCGCCGGGTGGTGTGAATTTTGATGCCAAGGTTAGACGCGAAAGCATTGATCCGGTTGACTTGTTTCATGCCCACATTGGCGGTATGGATGCCTTTGCCCGAGGACTGAGAATGGCAGCTGCTATCCGGGCAGACGGTGGATTGGATGAATTTCTTGGCCAGCGTTATTCCAATTGGGATAGTGGGCTGGGGGCCGAGATCGAGTCCGGCAAGCACACCTATGAAACCCTGTTCGAAGTCATGTCTCAACAGGGTGATGCTACTGCCAACGCCAGCGGTCGCCAGGAATTCCTCGAAAATTATATCAATCGGTTTTTCTAGAGCATTTTTGTTCTAACAATGATTCACTCAGCCGCCCGTGGCGTGTCGATGGCCCCCAGGCATCCGGATCCTGACGCGGCCGTGCAGCCAAAACAATGGCGGCCCGTCGCAATCGTCCGATGGCCAAGTTGGCCAATGTCAAACTCGTTAATATGCTTGGGTGCCGGGCCCACTGTAGGCAATTCCAGCATTTGATTGAAATCGCAGTCAAACAAATTTCCATCCCATCCGACAGACAACATCTTGGTGCACATCACGCCGGCTGCTGCTGCTGGATTAAACGCGTCAATCAACTTTTGCATATAAGTTTGGTAGTTGCCTTGGTCGACCAGGTCTTCGAGGTGTCGGCTGATGGGCATGTTGGTGATCGTAAAAAGACGATTGAATTCAATGCCGTAGTGTTCCAATAAATGGTGGCGATACGTATTTTCCAGATTCGTCTGATCCGGCGGAAGTGATGTTCCTGTCGGGTTGTAGACCAGTGTCAGCATCAAACCGGAATCGCATCGGCCATAACCGAGGGAATTAAGCTTCTGTAACGCCTGGATTGATTCGTGAAAACTTCCGTCACCCCGTTGGGCATCCGCATTTTCCTGCATGTAGCAAGGTAGGGATGCTACGATTTCGACCTGGTTGGCGGCCAGGAATTCAGGCAGGTCGGTAAATCCGTTGGCCAACAGGATCGTCAGGTTGCAACGATCAATCACATGGCAACCCTGTTGCTTCGCCTCCCTGACGAAGTACTTAAAGTCGGGATTCATTTCAGGTGCCCCACCTGTCAAATCCAAGGTGGGAATTTCCGCAACTTTAATCGCTTCAAGGCAGGCATCGATCGTTTGACGCTCCATGATTTCGCGACGATCTGGGCCCGCATCGACATGGCAATGGCGACATGTCATGTTACAGAGTTTGCCAACGTTGACCTGTAAAATATCAATACCATTGGCAGCTAGTGGTTGGCAATGACCATCTTGAAGAGCCAATTCAAAGCTGGGGAAAAGACTACCCGATTCCAGGATTTCCCGTTGCCGCCGGGCATTGGCCAGCTCGGCTCCGCGGCGCTGCAGTGATAGGACAGGGAGTTTTTTCAAGTTTACATCCAAAAATTCTGGTCAGGTCTCAACAACAGCCGCTGCTGTCACCGCCGCAGCAGTCCCCCGGCGATAGTTGAGTCAATTTAAGCTGCTGGTCTTTCATTTCACGGGGACTTCGGCGGCGATTTTGGGAACAATCGAACAATTGAGTCTGCTCTTCAGCGACCGGATGACGCGGCTCGAGCAGGTAAAAATGTTGGCAGATCCCCTGCTCGGACAACATCTGGAACGTTTTTTCACAAACGGCCATCGGAATTCCCCGAGGATAGGTTGCGCCATCATCATCGACCACCTGAGCGAACGGACCACGGTAGATAACGGCCTGGTTTTTTTCCAGGCAAATGTCTGAAAAGGGTTTAAATGCAAGGATCGTGACGGACCGGAATTCAATCCCATTCACCGTTTGCCAAGGCTCTGCCTGACGCTTGTCAATTTGTACTCCTTGAAACCCGACCTGGCAGAACTGCTGGGCGAAAAGATCTTCACGCCAGGCACCCGAGATGCATCCCGACCAGAGTTCCGGATTGTTCTGCATCTCGAGCGGGACGTCCTCGTCGCAAACAATGTCGCTAATGGCAGCCCGTCCACCCGGTTTAAGTACACGAAAGATCTCCTGGAACAACTGTTCACGGTCCGACGAACGGACGAGATTCAAGACGCAGTTGGAGACCACGCAATCGACACTGTTATCCGGTATCATCGGCCGCTTGGACCTGAGTTCATCCTGTAAGGCCAGAATGTCGATGGCATATTCGGCACCGCTTGAATCCAGCTTGGCCACTTCCTGAGACAATACCTCCAGATCGATTGCCAAATCCTGTATGCGACCACACAGGAATTCAATATTGCTGTAACCGATTTTTTCCCCGACGGCTGCTCGATGTTTTCGGGACAGTTTCAGCATGTCTTGGTTGACATCAACCCCGATGACCTTTCCGGTTTCACCGACCAATTGGGAAATTATGAAGCACAACTTTCCGCCACCGGCACCCAAATCGACCACGGTGTCACCCGGCCGGACATAAGGCGACGGGTCCCCACAGCCGTAGTCCCGCTCGATCACCTCCTGGGGGATGACTTGCAGGTGACGAGTGTCGTATACGACCGGACAGCAAAGAGCTGGCTCCGTTGCCCGGGAGGCAGCAGAATATCGTTCACGAACACATTCGTCAGTTGGATGGTCAAGGTCTTCCGTTTTCGAACTCATTCCACAGGTACTCGTTTGGGGCTGTAATTTGAATTGGCGTAACGCCTGATCACCAAGCAGGCTGCCGGTTTATTATCTCGGAATTCGACGGGAGGTAAACGAGGTGCGTCGTCTAAACCAATCGGGCTGTTTTTGAAGGATTTTATCGAAGCTGGGCTCTAATCCTGTATTTTTCAAATGGACGTGCGAGGTCGACGCGTCAGTTGCCCAACAAATCCATCCAGCGCCACGTCATCAAATGGATGATACAGGCTACGAACAAGAGACTATTGCACGTCTTTAGCGAGTATTGTCCTACACGGATTTTCAGAGGCCATAAGATGACAAGCAACGCGATCCAAGCCGAAATAATGATGGCCGATTGCCAGCCAAGGAACAGGCCGCACAACACCATGCCATAGTAAAAGGAACTGGGTACACGCTTGGGCAGCGCGCTATCCGCCAGCAGGCTGGTTGGCGGTTGATCATCCATTGGCAACGAATCGACGGCCGAGGGCTGATGATGGGATTGGCTCAATGTTGGTTGCGGGACTGGTTGGACGGCCGACTGTTCCTGGTTCTTCTGTTCCACCTCGGTTTCTACATCGTCTGATTCAACTACCTCGCGGTCAAAGCGTCCCACGGCTCGGTTGAGACGACCGCTCAACAGACGGTTCAACAATTTTCCACAGATTCCGCCGGCCAGCATTCCGATGGAAACGGTAAATATTAAATTCAAACTACCCCAATCCATGGGCCAGCGACTTACCATGGGCCACTTGTAATCGAATAGAAACATCACTGGGGCCACCAGCGAACAACCTAGACCGACGAAAATGCCTGTCATCAAAATGGACCTGGGAATCGAAAATCGCTCCAGATCGATCAAGGCAAACGTATACAAAAACAGTAACAGGCAGAGTTGCCCAGCCACGATCTGGATCAAATCCCATTTCGGGTCAAACAGGACCCGCACAAATCCTGTGCCCTCATTGGGCGGACGGATCGGCAGTGTTATCCCTCCACTGGCCAATGTGGCCAGTGCCACCAACAGGAATACGGAACCCAGCACCACTTCAACGATCAGGTATCGCGGGGAAATGGGAGATTGACACGAGCTGCATTGCCCCTGGTTGCGTAGCCAGCCGATAATTGGAAAGTTGTCACGAAAACCCAGGCGACGGTTGCAATGAGGACAGCTGCTATGTCCCAGGATGCTGCGGCCGCGGGGGACTCGCCAGGCGACGACGTTCAGGAAACTGGCAAAACAGCTGCCCAGTAAAAAGAAATAGCCGCCCGCAATCAGGCTCAACGAGTAACGTTGTAAACTTTCAATCCACCGCAAATAATTGCTCATCGAAGCGGGAGGATTGGGCATCAATTGGACCCACAAAGAAGTGGCCAATGGCAAGACGATCAGTAGCAGTATCGCCAAGGTCGCAATCAGCCAGGCGGCATGCTTTAAAGCCCTCCAATGTGACTGTCCCATATGGCGGTCCGATGGTTGTCGATTAAGGCGAATGTAAAGTCAACGTTGGGAGTGACGGGCTGTGACATTACTGGCAATCAATCGACTTGTGACTCCCGTCGCAAAACGGCGGCGTTGTGGTCTGTTTGCACTGGCAGAGATGCCGCGTTTCATCAACTTCCACTTCAAACAGCATTGGGCGAAATTCCGTATCGCCGTGTTTGCCATCACAAAAAGGTTGGTTGCCAGACAGGCCACACGTGCAATACGCATATTTTTTTCCACTTTTCAAATCAACCTGCTTTGGACAAGTTGCAGCAATTGTTGGTTTTTCCATTTCGAGCGCCAAACGATTAATCGGTTGTTAAAAGGAGATACTCTTGACGAGCGACTGTAGGCATTTTACACGCAATTCACTCGGTGTGGCCAGTATGGTCTGATCGCATTCAGTCAGGTGAGCTGGTTGAGTGATGAGATGGCTGACGCGGAGTCGCCGTTCTGGTTGTCCTGAAAGTCAACTTTTCAGCAGCCGTTTGTCTGGAAACGGGTCCGTTGTTCACTGATTCCGCTCCGATTACTGCAACGGGAAAACGTCGTTGGCGAATCTTGACGGCAGTCAGGGCCACCCAATCAGGAATTGGGTAGCAATCCGACAACATCGGTAATGTCGATAAGACCAACCGGACGCGCCTGGGCATCGACCACCGGTAATTCGCTCAAATTCCTGCAGGCCAGTGTCTCTACCGCCACTGCGGTATGACTTCCAAGTGTGACGGTAAAAGGATTTCGTGTCATGACCTCACGAATCGGAGCGTCGAATAACTTGTCCTGCTGTCGCTCCAGCATCCGGGCCAGGTCACTATCGGTGAATAAACCGGTCAAGTGATCCTCATGATTGACCACCAGGACGATTCCTACCCGCCGGTCCTTTCCATGATAGCGAATATAAATATCACGCACCGTTTCCGACTCATCGGCAACACGACAATTGGCCAACGGCTTCATGATCTCTTCAACCAGTGACAGTTTCCGACCCAGGCTTCCGCCAGGATGGTATTTCGCAAAGTCCATCGCTTGAAATTGGCGTTGTTCGGAAACCACCAGTGCCAGCGCATCACCGACTGCCAACATGACCGTCGTCGAAGTGGAAGGCGCCAATTGCAAATGACCCGTTTCGGAAGTCTTTCCATAATGCAGTACGACCTGCGAATGTTTTGCGAGTGTTGAATTGGGGTCGGCTGTAATGGAAATGATGGGCACGCCGAACTGGTTGATGCGAGGGAGGATTTGGGTCAGTTCATTGGTTTCACCACTGTTTGAGAGTGCCAACACGACGTCGTGGGTTCCGATTCTACCCAAGTCACCATGGAACGCTTCACTCGGGTTAAGAAAGTGGCTGACGGTTCCGGTCGATGCCAGGGAGGCTGATATTTTTTGACCTATCCAGCCAGCTTTGCCGACACCACATACGATTACGGCACCCTGGCATTCACCAATCAGTTCCACTGCATCAACGAAACTGAGGGGGAAGTTGGCTGCCAGGCATTCGAGGGCTTGGGCTTCGTCCAATACAATATCTCGCGCCTGTCGCATCAGGTCGAACGGTTTTGGATCTGTGTTTGTTCGGATTGCTTCCATGGCTAGGCTGCCTTTTCTTGGTCCATTTCACGTAGGCGGTGATAGATCTTGCATCGTCTAAGTAGATCCTCGTGCGTTCCACAATCCACGACGCGACCGTTGTTCATGACCATGATTTGATCTACCAGTTCCAGTGTCGACATACGATGGGTAACGATCAGGGTCGTGCGATTCTTGATAAATGATTTGAGAGCTGCGTGAATCAGCAATTCACTTTCCGGGTCAATCTGGCTGGTGGCTTCGTCCAAAATCAATATTCTTGGATCATGCAATATGGCTCTTGCCAATGCGAGGCGCTGTCGTTGCCCACCCGACAGCCGCCCACCATGCTCGCCAATGTCGGTTTCATATCCGTCGTCCAGCTGACAGATGAAATCGTGTGCATGGGCCTGTTGTGCAGCTCGTTCAATTTGGTCCTGAGTTGCCTGCGGGTTGCCATAGCTGATATTGGCTGCAATGGAATCTCGAAACAGCATGGTCAATTGCGTGACGTAGCCGATTTCTGCCCTTAGATCATTGGGTGAGTATTCACGCAGGTCACTGCCTCCGATCCTTATTTTCCCACTACCGACGTCAAAGAAACGGGGTAACAGGTTGATCAATGTACTTTTGCCACAGCCGTTGGGACCGATAATCGCGATCGATGAACCGGGAGGCAAGTCAAAAGAAACACCGTTCACGACAGGGGCATCCTCTCCATAAGAAAATTTGACATCGTCAAATTCAATACCCAATGGACCAGTTGGTATTGCCTTTGGATGAGCCGGTACCGTTACGGCGGGCTGCTGGTCAATCAAAGGGAACACGCGGTCCGCTGCCACAATACCCGCTTGCATCATGTTATAAACATCACCCAACTTCCGTAGCGGGTCGCAAACGCCGATCAAAAAAGCAAAAAACACCATCAGCTCGCCGAATTCCATGGGTGCCGAACTCATCCGAATATTGAACAGGTACATCTCCTGGTTCAAAACCAGATAGCCACCGGCCAGGATGGAAAGACTGATAATACTGACGCCGAGAAGTTCATTATTGGATCGCGACAAGGCCCCATAAAGCGCAATTCGCATCCCCTTTTTGTAAACGTCATGAGCAACCACCCTGAATCTCTGGCGCTCGTCTTCCTGCATGTTAAAGGCTTTTACAACGCGCAGGTAAGTGAGGGCCTGGTAGAGTCGATCGAGGAGTCGAGCAGACTCCTCCATGGATTTCTTGACAGCGCGCTTGGTCATCCTGGCAAGTTTGACCATCAGGTAAACGGCCAGTGGACAGACCAGCAACGAAAACAACAACAGGCGCCAGTTGATCAAGGCGGCTCCTACCAGGCAGGCGCCCATCTTTAACGGCTCGCGAATCGTTTTACCAAACAGAGTTATTATCGAAGTACCGATGGCTCCCGTTTCGCCTCGAATGCGACTGATCAAATCGCCGGTACCCTTTACGTTGATTTCGGAGATTTCCATACTCAACACGTTGGAAAATACGCTGTTCTGTAAATCCAGAATTGTTCTCTGGCCAACCCGCGCCACCAAATAGATACTGCTGGCCAGAAATATTCCACGGAAGACAGTGCCAATCACCATCAGGCACATCAGCACAACCAAGGTCATGTAGGGATCACTCGGCGCGTATTTCCTGATCCACGGTTCTAGCTGCTCCGTCCAGGCAATCCGTTCGTTTTGTGTTTTGATATCCGTCTGGTAGGACCGGACTGCCTTTTGCTTGACTTTGATCTGTTCGCCGGTCAGATTGTCATCGGCGATTTGAGACTGAAGTTTCTCGATTTTGGATTCAGAATTTTCGATCGCAACATGCGAATCTTCGAGCCGTTGCTCTGCCCATTGCTGAAGTGATTTGTCTTTGAGAACGACTTCGACAAAAGGATAAACGGCTCCCAAATTGGCACCCCAGAAAACGGCGACCAAGATCGAGCAAATGAAGGCCCAGATTAAGGACCATCGGTATTTGAGCGCCATCCGTAACGCTCGGCTAAGGTTTCTCATATCTGATTACAGCTTCCTTGCTGCTAGCGAATATCTGATTTCTAAAATGTTTTTACTCTTTGTCTAAAGTTGGAAGCAAGGGCAATGTGTCATGCAATGTGGTCCCAACTGAGTGGGGTTCCCCGGCAAATATCGGTTTGGGCGACTTTTCCGAGGACTTGCCGCATGTTTTTGGGTGCAAGTCCCATCCCGGGTCGAATCGAACGCACATTTTCCTCGGTAAAAAAATCTCCTTGTTTTACATCGTTGACGACAAATAACGAACGGCGAAAATCAGTGTTATTACTGTCATACCGAGTCGGTCCGAAGTGAACTTCTCCCAATGCCCGTTCCACATTCCGCACCGCCTTTACCATTTCCTTGAATTCCGATGGTTCCAGGGAAAAACTGCTGTCGGGTCCGCCTTCATTTCGTCTGAGCGTTAAATGTTTCTCGATAATGTTGGCTCCCAGGCAAACGGAGGCAACCGCCGCTTCGCAGCCCAGGCTGTGATCGGATAAGCCGACGGGCCGTCCGAAATGTGCACCTAAAATCGGAATGGTTTTCAGGTTCATGGATTCCATGGGGGCCGGATAGGCACTGGTGCATTTGAGCAAGGCGATATCATTGCATCCATTTGACTGCAATGTTTCGACTGCCAGTTCAATTTCTTTCATGGTCGCCATGCCGGTCGACAGGATGACGGGCCGCCCGGTTTGGGCAACGTACTCCAATAAAGGGATGTCGACGATTTCGAACGATGCAATCTTGTACGCTGGCACCTCCATTTCTTCCAGGAAATCAACGGCAGTTGAATCGAAGGGACTGGAAAACAGGTCCAGTCCCAGGTCGTTGGCGATTTTTTTGAGTTGTGGCTGCCAATCCCAAGGCATTTCAGCTTGGCGATACAACGAGTGAAAGTTTTGCCCGTCCCAATCGGTGGCGTGATTGATTTGAAAGTATCGATTGTCGCAATCAAGGGTCAGCGTGTCAGCCGTATAGGTCTGGAGTTTTATGGCGTTGGCCCCGGCGTCTGCTGCGGCATGGATCAATTCACTCGCCCGACGGATGCAATGTCCGTGGTTGGCCGATAATTCTGCAATTAGATAGACGGGGTATTCCCTGCCTATCGTGTGATTACCAATTCGAATAAATTCCGAACCCATGTTAGGAGGCTTTCATATGATGGTTGGTGACGACTTCTGTCGTGGATTGACCGGTGGGGCAAAAGGAAAATTCCAAGGCAACCTGGCCATTGATCGTGGTCGTGGCAGCCGTTTTGAATCCAGCTTTTCGGAACGCAGTTTGGGAAGCAAAGTCAATGGGCTTGATGTAGGCGACGAATTCGGTGTTGCCTAGCAGTCGCGTCGCCAATCTGCACGCGGCCTCAATCAACGATGTACCGATTCCCTTGCCTCGCATGGATGGAACAAGGTTGATGCCAATTACCGTCCTGTTTGAGTCAGTCGACTCCAGCAGGATTTGCCCGATCGGGCGACCTGTTGTGTTCTCAATAATCCAATTAACGTGTTGTTCGCCACTCAGTTGTTCCAGCAGCCAATCTTGCAGTTGTTTGGATTGGACAGCGGTCGCACCAAAACGAGTTGCCCGGATTTCGGAGTCATTATGCCAATCCATTAACATTGCCACATCCTGTTTTTCCGCTTTTCGAAACCGGTAAAGGTGAGAACAAAGTCGCCTGGCCAGTCGGGCGGCTCCTTGTCCGTCAACCAGTTTGCGTGCAGCAAGCGATAGGGACTCGCGACATTTGGGATTTCGGATGATCCGGCTGATAACGTTTTGTGCCTCACCATTGCGTAAGTCGCTTTGCTCGACCGTCTCTGCGGCGCCTCGGCGAACGAGGCAGTTGGCGACTTCAATCTGGTTGTTGACTATCGGGATCGCGATCATGGGAACTCCAGCATGGCAGAGTTCATAGCAAGTCGAACCCGCAGCCGTAATCGCCAAATCGGTCCGTTGGAACATCGAGGCCATTCGATCGACGTTGGAATGGAACCGTATGGAAAACTTCGATTGCTTGGCCGCAGTCTTGAGGCTTTCAAAATGTGGGTTGCAATGTCCCACGATGACGTCCACGGAAGTCCCCGCTTCGGCACACTGATCCAAAACCCGGATGACATCGAGGGTCGTATTGTGGGGGTCTGCTCCACCAATCGTAACCAGGATGCGTTTGGCATTGCCCATCGCGATTTTCCGGTGGTTGGCCGGGGGTCCATGGTCGAGCTCGAATTCCTCGCGAATCAGTACAAATTCGAGTCCCGCGATAATATCTTGTGATTTTTTCCGGAGTGTGTAATCTCCTGTGTCGGCATAAGCGTTCTGATTGAAAATCGCGTCAGCCCCTGCATGGTTTCCGTGGCCAAAATCGTCAACAACCAATAGCCGGGATCCGTTTAGGCAGATCGATTCCTGATAGCAATCGTCAAACCGGTATCCATCCAGGACGACCCAGTCAGGATTTTGGCGGGTGATATGGTCGTTGAAAATTTGCATCTCTTCCTCGGGACCACAGTCGGGAAGCATTCTTAACTCGAACCCTTCGGTATGGATTCGCATTGCCAGTCGAGCCGGAAGAGTGTTGGTAATGATGGTCACTTGGCCCCCCATTTTTTGCCAGGCTTGTCCCAAGGCCAGGCATCGCATTACATGGCCGGTACCCATTTTGGGTCCGGCGTCCGCTCGAATCAGAAGTCGGTGTACGGGGCTTAAGTTGGGCATCTTGTTTGGCTGGGTCTTTCGGTTGGAATATTTATGTGAAATCCGGATCCATCAAGTCAGAAATCAGGCGAGTTTTCATCAGGCCACTTTTTGCGGAATATTGTGATTGACGCTTCGCCATTCAGGATGTTGAAGGTAAGCTCGAATCACGTCCCGCCAGTGGAATGTGTTGTCAGGAAAACAATGGAAGATGTCACGAATCAGTCGGATGTCTTTTTCTGTGTCGACGGTCCATCTCAGATCGGCGTAGCTCGTTCCCGCCATGTGACTTCCAATTTTAAAACGATGGCTATTGCGGTAAACCATTAACGTTACATGCTCTCGATTCTCTGGCTGGTCCGCTTCCAGGACCAGTCGATCGAGGCAAGCCCGGGTGAATACCTCCGTATCCAAACCTCGCGGAAAGGTTCGGACGGGATAGAAATTGCAGGCATAATCCAGGTGTTCGTTTTCGGTCAGAACTTGAATCGAAGCGTCGATGACCTGGGGGTCGATCATAGGACAATCGGAGGTCACGCGAACAATTAGATTGCCGCCAAACATCCTGGCTGCCATTTCGTAGCGACTCAGTACATCGTTGGCATCACCTTTCACGAAAGGCACATGGTTTTCCGTGCACCATTGCCAAATCGGTTTGTCTTCTGGCAGATTCGATGCGGCCACGACGGTTTGGTCGACATGAAGACTTCGACGGACACGTTCCACGACCTGGGCCAACATCGGTTTTCCGCCAACAGGCAACATGACTTTGCCGGGTAGGCGTTGACTTCCCATGCGGGCCTGAATGATAGCGATGGTCGACAAAACGGTGACTCCCTAGGCTGAAACGGCTGTCGCGAACGCAATTTCGGCTAATGACTGGCTGACGAATTCAATTTGATGGTCCTCCATCGCCGGGAAAATGGGCAACGACAGGATTTCTTGGTAAGCCGCCTCGGCGGTTGGGCAGTGAATTGAGTCAACGTCAAAACGTTCTCGGTAAAACGAGTTCTGGTAGACAGGTCGGTAGTGCACGTTGGTGACAATTTGACGTTGGCGCAGCTCGTTGAAAACCTTATCCCGGTTCGATCGACAGCGGATAACCATCAAATGGTAGGCGTGCGTTCTGTCTTCCAGATGGACCAATGGTTGGTAATCCGCAGAAGGTTCCAATTGACGGCAATATTCTCTTGCAATGAACTGGCGGCGATCGGTGAAGGAAGTGAGTTTTGAGAGTTGCGACATGGCCAATGCGCACTGCATATCTGTCAGTCGCAAGTTGAACCCGAGGTATTTCATGTCGTATTCAAATTGCCCCAGCTGTTGCCGGGATCGGTGGTCACTATCAATGCCATGGTTCCGGAAACAGTGCAACCGCCGGGTCAGCATCTCTGCCAAACCGTGGTCCGCTACGTTAACCGTTATCATCCCGCCTTCGCCACAGGTAATCGGCTTGACCGGATGAAAGCTAAAGCAACTGAGGTCGGCCAGACTTCCTACCGGTTGGTGGTTGTAGAAAGCACCCAATGAGTGGCAGGCGTCGGCCAGCAGAAATAGGTCGAAATCGTCAGCCAGTTGCCGAAGTGCAGTGTAATCGCAAGGCTGACCAGCGTAATCGACGGCGATAATTGCCTTTGTTTTCTTGGTGATCTTGTTGGCTACGTCGTCGACATCGATCAGCAATGTATCAGCCGAAACATCAGCGAATACGGGAATGCCCCCGTTGTAGATCACCGCATTGGCGGTAGCGCAAAATGTAATCGCGGGTACAATTACCTGGTCACCCGGTTGGATATCAATGGCGTGCAACGCAGCCTGCAAGGCGGCTGTGCCATTGCACACCGACGTTGCCGAGTAGGCCTGAGTGTGATCTGAAAAGGCAGTTTCGAATTGACTGACCAACGGACCGGTCGTCAACCAATCCGATCTCAGGACATCCACAACTGACTGGATGTCTGCTTCGTCCATCGTTTGTTTTCCGTACGGCAGCAATTGGCTTCCTCGAGTCGGTCGTATCATGCGACGTTAATCATCTGTGGGGACAAGTCATTCGCCGGACAGTGTTGTTGGATCAGTTTCCTAAGGTCCATCACAGACAGCCAGTCCGGGTTATTGTCACTTTCATAGGAGAAATCTGCCTCGCAGGGCGTGCCAAAATCCACGTAACTGGGTGGCTGGCTTGACCAACTACGTTGGTTCGGCTGGATAATGTAATGTCCTGGGAATTCCAGAGTCTGGTGTGCCTCGTCAGATGGAATCATGCATTCATGCATCTTTTCGCCCGGTCGAATTCCAATGACTTCCGTGGCACATTCGGGTGCAACGGCTTTGACAATATCCAGGATCGTAGTACTGGGAATCCTGGGTACAAACACTTCCCCGCCTTCCATTTGTTCAAATGCAGTGATGACGAAGTTGATGCCCTGTTCCAGTGTAATGATGAACCGCGTCATCTTGGGGTCGGTGATTGGCAGCACTCCGGTATTGCGTTTGTTTTGAAAGAACGGGACGACGGATCCATTCGACCCCAATACGTTTCCATAGCGAACCACAGCAAATCGTGGACCGTAGCTGCCCGACAATGAATTGGCTGCCACGAACAGTTTGTCGCTGCATAGTTTCGTGGCTCCATACAGGTTGATCGGTCCAGCTGCTTTGTCCGTTGAGAGAGCAATTACTTTTTGGACGTCTGATTCAAGGCAGGCTGCAATCAGGTTTTCCGCTCCACCAATATTCGTTCGAATGCATTCTTGTGGATTGTATTCAGCAACATCGACATGTTTCATGGCGGCCGCATGGATGACATAATCGACACCCTTCAAAGCCATTTTGAGACGATCTCGGTCTCGCACATCTCCGACAAAATAACGGATCTGGGGGTATTTTTCCGGAGGAAAATAATTCCGTTGCATCGCTACGTGCTTTTGTTCGTCCCGGCTGTAGACGACGAGGCGGCGAATACCGGTTCTTTCAAGCAGAAACCGGGCACACTCTTTTCCAAACGAGCCGGTGCCACCAGTGATTAAAACAGTTTTGTTTTCAAGCCAGAGCATCCATGTTCTCCATGCGTTTTATTACGGGAACCTTTAAAGCTATCTGACCCAATCCGAATCAACAATACGAAAAGATTCAGGTCCAAAAGCAAACGCCCTCGCGCGGCAGGTGCTAGCATTTTTGACGTTACGGGATGAGGGTCGTCTTGGTTGCGGAGATGACGATAGCCGTGTTGAACTCAGGCAGAGGTTTCTTTGTTGGACAACATTTGAAAAGCGCGTTGAAAGAAGCGAGGCTTGCGAGGTTTCATGCCGTTGTAAATTACATGGCCCTTGAATTTTCCTTCAAACAACCCGGTCGACGTAAAGTACTGGTATGGTATCCCATGCGTTTGTTGCCAATAACCGTAGATCAATGCGGCCGTCCGATCCATTGGTTCTAATTCCTGCGATAGGAGCTCCATCGCGGTCGAATGATCGGGTGGAACATGGACACCGCCCATTCCACCGTAGAAGGATGGCCCCAGTAAAACCGATGGCGTACCCCAGTAAACCGACTCGATCCCAACACTCGATCCAAAGGTGACGACGGTATCGCTGCGCCGCATTATTTCATAAGTGTCTATGACCGCGTCGGGTGGAATGATGGTCAGGTTGGGCGATCGAATGGCCAGCATTTCCCGTTTGCTTTGATTATCGACATCCTTCAGATTGGGGTGGATGCGGAGGTAGATTCTGGTGTCTGGCGAAACGCTTAACAAGTCCGATGCAATTTTCTCGATCCCGCGAACCTGGTTGGGGTAAATCGTGTTTTGCCAGTGATCTCCGATCGCCACAAACTCGTCCTCTGAGCTGCAAAAAATCGATATGTTTTTACATTCATTTTCCCATTGATCGGGCAGCCGCCCGATCTCTTGAAGCTTGGTAAAAGAATGCCAATTCCTTTCTACCCGGTTTTTTCGGTCTTCAAACCATTGCGCCCCAATGTCCTCGCGGTCGGGGTTTCCGCGATGCCAATGTTCCAGCATCGTTTCTTGAATGACCTGGATATCGTGAGGCAGATGGTTTGGAAATAAATCGTAATGTTGGTTGTCACAACCTCTTTCGTGAATAAAGCAGTCAACCTGACGTGATTGGCAGGCTCGCAAGACTGCCCTCATCGCGGCAAATCGGCCATTGAAAAGGTAGACACGGTCTGGTCGAGACGACTGTAGATAGTCGATCGTACTTTGGTAAGTTGCCAAAGCTGACTGCATCAGGCGTCCCAGTAAGGGCTGCCAATGCTCCAGGTCTGGCTGCGGGTCGCGGCATACGGAAACCAATGACGAGAGTACTGCATAACCCACGTCAAAATTATCAACGTAGTATGTTTTCAGTTCGGTCAAATCATTAAATCGGGGTAGGTCTAAATCGGGAATGGTCTGCGCCAATTCAATTTCGCGAATGCCTGGCTGCAGTAAGCTAAATCCAGCCTTTCGTCTTCCGATACAATCCTCACAGCGCGACGGTGACTTTTCCAAGTTGAAATCGCAGTTGGCCAGTTTTCCATAACAACTGGCGAATTCGACCGTGTGTCCCTGCTCCAAATGGGACTGTGCAATTTCCAGTTCCGTTTCAAAATGCGGAGCGACGGTTGCATACGGCGAGAATATTGCAATTTTCATGTCTAAGCACGTATCGATGATTTGTAGCCAGGTCGAAGTAACCTTTTCAGCCAGTTACGCTTGGAATGCGACGGCACGTTCTGCACCAGCGGATCCGTGGATCCGTTCAAATGCATGATGTTTTCAAAAGTCCAGCGATCCGCGACCTGATCGGGTTCGATATGCAGGGGATGATCCAGCTGCAAGATCTGTCGGGTCGGGATTTCAGCCAAGGGTGAATTCTCATCGATCGTATGGGTGGCACCCGGTCCAAAACCAAGATTCGAGACCAGGTTGAGATTGGGCAAAACGGTCAATCCCTGCTTCTGCCAGATCGTGTAAGTCCAGAGAAAATCCCAAGTGTCAATTTTTCCATCAAAGAAATCCCGCAAGATCGATGTCCACCGTTCCAGCTCACAGGAGTGAGAAAACACTTGTTGCAAGACCGATGCCAATTCGGCATCATTTGCGGGTGGTGTAATATCCTGGAAGTGTTGCCATGCTTGTCGCCAACTAGCCCAGCCCCAAATATGAGGCCATTTTGAGAAATAATAGGAATGTTGGGAGTGTGGTTCTGGCAGAAAATTGTTTCCGCTGATCATCATGACCTGCGGATTGTCCCTGAAACGCGAAAGTAGTTGCTCGCAAAATCCAAAAAAAGACTGATCCGGTAGACAATCATCTTCCAGGATAATCAACTCCTCAAACTGCTCGAAGGCCCAGGTTAGCCCGGTCCCCATCCGTTTTCCACATCCCAGGTTCTGTTCGGCGAAACAGGTTCTCAGATCACATGGCCAGTCAATTCGATTGAGTATTTGACGGGTGCGAGAAACTTGTTCAGGATCCCCGGGATGGTCGAATCGTGGTCCATCGGCAATGACCAAAAGGTGACGAGGACGCTGCTTGGCAATTTCTTCAAAAACCCGCTCCGTGACTCTTGGTCGGTTGAAAATGCAAAATGCAATAGGCGTTTGAAGTTGCAACATGACGAGAAACTCGCATCGTGCCGGTGCGTGGGATGATCGAGTCGAGATTAAAACACGCCGCCGCTTTGCATCCAATACGAATCTGGCGTCGAATCGGATCCCCGTTGCAATGGCTGCCTCCACGACCACTAAAACGCAACGCGTTCAGCCCGAACCAGGTTTCATTTCTCGTCAAATCCATGTGATGCAAAAAGTGATAGCAAAAAAAGCCACTTTACCCAAAGAGCCTGATTTGTTAAATCGTTATTGGTCGTAAAGTGTTTCGTGACAAACCAATCTGACTGTTTCCTGTTCATAAAGGCCATAAGCGAGACCGTGTTGTTTTTCCGTAATAAAAAATCCAAATGCCAAAAAACAGATATGGCAACCGACCTTCATGCGCAGCTGCCGGATGCTCCATCCGAGTTTATTGAGACCATACAGGCAGTGCAGCCCTATACAATGACATCACCCCAGCGCGTGTTGGCGTTATGCAATGCGGTGCAATATATTCTGCAAAACCAGATTCTTGGTTCCTTTGTTGAATGTGGCGTCTGGCGTGGTGGAAGCATGGCAGCCGTTGCCCGAACGTTAGTACAAAGTGGGGTCAGTGATCGTGATTTATGGTTGTACGATACCTTCGATGGCATGTCGGAGCCGACGGAAGTAGATGTGGATTTTCTCGGGAAAACAGCCAGGCAGTTGCTGGAAACCGAGGATCCTCAAGACGCCAATTCAGTCTGGTGTCGTTCCCCGCTGGATGGTGTCCAAGCGATCATGGACCAAACTACCTATCCGCGTAAACGAATCAAATTTGTCGAAGGCAAGGTAGAGGAGACGCTGCTAGAGCATCTGCCTCAGCGGATTGCCTTGTTGCGGCTGGACACGGATTGGTATGAATCCACTCGATTGGAATTGGAAAAACTGGTTCCGCTGATGAGCCCCGGCGGAGTCTTGATCATTGATGATTATGGCCATTGGCAGGGCTGCCGTCGCGCTGTGGACGAATATTTTCAAGAACATCAAATTGCGATGATGTTGAATCGAATCGACTACACGGGCCGCATCGGTATTTTTTGTCCCCTCGATAAGAAACATCAACAAGACAGCGGTGCTAACTTGAATCAGAGTAATCGTTTCGGTCAGGAGGCAATCGATGCAATCTGAACTGAGTCAAACGGTTGCCATGTCGGATACGGGTCAACCGCAGCTGCTGAACATCGGGTGTGGGAGAACTCATCATGACGAATGGATCAACCTGGACCTGGAGTCGACCGATGCCAACGTAATGGAACACGATGTCACCAAGGGAATTCCCTGTCCGTCGGAGAGCATTTCCGCGGTTTATCATTCTCATGTATTGGAACACTTGAAGCCGGAGCAAGGCATCGATTTACTGAAGGAGTGCTACCGGGTGCTCAAACCGGACGGCATTCTCAGAGTGGTTGTGCCCGATCTCGAAAGAATCGCCTACCTGTACCTGAATATCCACGAGCAAGCCTGGCAAGGTAAAATGCAGGCCCAGAAAGATTACGATTGGATCAAGCTGGAATTACTGGATCAAATGGTACGAGAATCATCTGGAGGTCGTATGGGTCGGTATATGGCCGCTGCCGACATAACGAATTCTGATTTTGTTCGATCTCGAATCGGAGACGAATTCTGGGTTTGCCGCAGCCCGGATGGGGAAACCGATACAAAGCCGACCCGGCTAAACCGATTGAATAGCTTCACATATAATCTGAGAGAAAAACTGGTTCGTGGGTGGGCTCGGCTGCTACTGGGCGACTCGGCAGTTTCAGCGATCGACGAAGGCCTGTTTCGAAGTCGAGGTGAGATTCATCGATGGATGTACGATCGCTTTTCATTGCGGGAATTGTGCACCCAGATCGGCTTTGATACGTTCGAGGTGATGACCGCAACCACCAGTAATATCGAGAACTTTTCTGTTTTTGAACTCGATTCGGTCGGGAATACGGTTCGCAAGCCGGATTCACTTTTCATTGAATGCCGTAAAAACAAACCGGCACTTTCCACCAATCGTCGCGCATCCTGATTTAGGTTAGACTGCAGGGCTTTAAGAAATCCAATTTCTAGCCTGTTGATTCATGAACTCTCTTGCGTTCAAAGCGGCTCATCAAACCGAAGTGACTGATCACGGTGGTTTGGGTGAGAAAAGATATGCCTGGGAAAAAGAATTTGATTTTGAGCCTAATTTTTTTCCTGTTGACTCAGTTCGAATGCATTTCGTTGACCAGTGCAACGTAGTGGGGTCGGCTAACCCGATCTTGATGGTTCATGGAAACCCGACTTGGTCGTTTTTTTATCGTAGGCAAATACGGGAATTACGAGACCGCTATCGAACGATTGCAGTAGACCATATCGGTTGTGGTCGGAGCGATAAACCGATTGACTATCCGTATTGTCTCGAAACGCATATCAATAATTTGTGTCGATTGATCGACGAACTTGACCTTAACAATGCGGTCCTCATGGCCCATGACTGGGGCGGCGCAATTGGGCTGGGAGCTTTGTTGAGACGTCGAGAGCGGTTTAAACGCATTGTGCTGTTCAACACGGGTGCCTTTCCTCCGCCCTATGTCCCGCTGCGGATCAGAATTTGTCGCTGGCCGGCTGTGGGGAAAATGGGAGTTCAGGGTCTGAATTTGTTTGCCAAAGCGGCGGTAAAGATGGCGACGGAGCAACCCGGTGGACTTCCCATCGATACCGCCCAGGGGTTCCTGGCGCCGTATGATTCCTGGGGAAATCGCAGCGCGATCTATCATTTTGTCAAGGACATTCCCCTTTCACCACGACATCCTACTTGGCCATTGCTGCAACAGATCGAGCAGGGGCTGACGTCGCTGGGAGATTTGCCAATCCAGTTAATTTGGGGCATGCGGGACTGGTGTTTTCGTCCCCAGTGTCTGGAACGTTTTCAGCAATATTGGCCACAAGCTCGTGTCTGTAAAATTGAAACTGCCGGGCACTATGTTGTCGAAGATGCTCCGGGTCAAGTCAGGGATACCGTGAATCAGTTCCTGGATGAAACGAGGACCGGCCAGGTGTAACGTTGCAACAGTCCGTGACTTGTGAGCTAGCCAGTATTCATTCCGATGCCATTACCAGATTTTATTTCTCCCGGTCGCCTCGCCAGCATCGCTTGCCTGTTGGAGGTTTGCGCCCCCAAGCCGGGGAATGTGCATCGCGGAGCTGACTTTGACGATGTTGGTTTTGAGGATTTCGTAGTCAGTGCGGAAATGTTGGGTGCCGTCATTGACGCTAATTTGACCTTGCCAGTAGGTGAAGTGATCTTGCGGGTTGTCAAAGCGACTCGGGCTCATGTAGGCACGAACACTAACCTCGGTTTGGCCCTGATGCTATGCCCGCTTGCCAGGTGTGCCACGATGGGCGATCGAATGGATGAATCGGCCATTTCCACCGTCTTGATGCAATTATCTCAACGCGATTCGGAAGCGTTTTACAAAGCGATCCGCATCGCCAAGCCTGCCGGTATGCAGCCAGTCAATCAACTGGACGTCGATGGGCCGGCCCCATCTGACATTTTGGCCGCCATGGAATTGGCCTCGCAACGGGACTTGGTGGCTCGACAATACCGGGATAATTTCAAAAATGTATTCGTGGATGTTGTTCCGGCTCTATTGACCGGCAGGTTAAAATTTAACAGCTTGCGGGAAGCGATTGTGTTTGCCCACGTATCACTGATTTCCCGTTTTGGTGATTCACTGATTGCCAGGAAATGTGGCGAGCCAACTTCGGTTCAGGCCAAACGGCTGGCCGGACAGGCAATCGATGCATTGGAAGACGGTCCCGAATCGTATTTCAGTGCCGTGGCTGATTTGGATTTCTGGCTGCGAGCCGATGGTCACCGCCGAAATCCCGGGACGACAGCGGACCTGATTGCTGCTGGTTTGATGGTTGCTATGTTTAACGGAGATCTGGAATTTTCTTTTGGAACCGACTGCTGAACCGTGCAGCAACGCGACGAACACAACAGAATGAATACCGATCAAGGGAGCCAGGAAACGATGTCGGAAAAATTTAGTGTCTTGCTGGAGAAAGAGCAACTGATTTTCAGTGCGGCGCACTTTATTACATTTGCCGGTAACATCTGTGAATCGATCCATGGACACAATTATCGAGTTCGATGCGAGGTCACCGGAGAGCTGGATGAAAATGGTTATGTGGTTGATTTCATAGCGTTGCGGGACGCGCTTGAGGCGATCGTCAGGCAGCTGGATCATAAAGTGCTGTTGGCAACACAAAGTTCCCTGATCGGGGTCCAGCAACAGGGGGATGAAGTGGTCGCTACATTTGAACAGCGCCGCTGGGTCTTCCCGGAAGACAATTGCATGTTGCTGCCCATCGCCAATACAACAGCCGAATTAATGGCCAAGTTCATCGCGGATCAATTAATGAAAGTCGGTGATCCCCGTCTAGACAATGCGATCAAAGAAATCGCCTTGAGCGTCGATGAAAACGAAGGTCAATGGGGGACATATCGGACAGCTTGGCGATCTGGCGCTTAAAAACAACCGGGCGTTTTCTCCGCCCCGTTTCGATGATGGATCAAGCGGCTCTTTGAATCGGCAGGTCGGATAGCTTCAATTGCGGATTGTGAAGCCTGATGGTTTGACCCGAAACCATTTCGGACAACTGGATCAATTGGTCCCCGTAATCAGAGAAACGGTACCTCGAGTGAACTCGTTCGAGCGAGCGGCTGCGGATACCGGCAGCAATTTCCGGCTGTGTCGCCAACATGCATAGGATGTTGGCAGTTTGGTCATAGTCGCCATAAGGCACTACGAAACCGGCTCCTCCGGCTAATGCCTCGGGCGCTCCCCCGGATTCGGCAAACGTGATGACGGGCAGGCTGGTTGCCATTGCCTCGTGAATCACACAGGGGAACGGATCGACGCGGGATGACATCAGGAAGGCGTCAGACCCCACGAAATAAGGCTCCACATTATTGCGACCACCGATGAAGTGAACGAAGGGCCTGGCTTTGGATTTTTCCAGGTCCAGCTGGACATAATGATAAGGGGAATGTGTCCAACGCGGACCTTCTCCTACCCATACAAAGTGAATGGGCGTGTCCGATTTGTTTTGATTAACGACTTGTTGGGCAATGTTGGTATAGTGGTCGATCCCTTTTCTTAAATCCAGGGTGCCGCAACCGAGTACGATGAAACTGTTTTCAGGTAACCCAAGTTCTTTCCGGATTTGGACGTGTGCCTGTTGTCGTGTAAAGCCTTTGCCAAATTCCGGATTCAGTAGTCCCTGCGGCAGAACGGCGATTTTGCCATCAGGTAATTGGTGGTTTAAAATGGTCGCCTGTTGTACCGCGTGGGCGGGGAAGATGATTTTTGCTGAATGCTGGAAAACCTTTTCGTAATCTTCGGCATCATAGGATGACGGTAATTCATGAACGAGCGAAATGACGGGTATGTTGCATTCGGCCAGTGCCTGGCCAATGAAACGGGATTCCATACTGTTGCAAATAGCCAGAATCGGTGAGTTGTCTTTTTCCTGTTGGACGATTTTTCGGATTTTCCGCTGCAACTCATCGGTTTGTTTTCGCGCCAAATTCAGGCAGGTCACTTCAGAATAACGGGCGAACTCCTCGGCTAGATGCCCGCCGTTGTGGAGGACCGTTTCACATTGAATATCGCAATTCTCGTTGAAGTGTCTGAGTATGTTGAGGATGATTTTAGGCGCACCCGTCCTTGTCGCTTCATGCGAGACAAAAAGGACTCTGTTGCGTTTCGGCTGGTAGGGTTTTTTAGACTTGTTTGAGCCAGCAAAAATCCTCAGGCCGGTGCCCGCAATATGTTCAAAAACTCCCACAGCGTCTGCTCCGTTGTCTTGGGGGATTCATGTTCGGTCTTAATGAGGGTTAGGGTATAAACCATCCAAATTGAATGGGTCGCGAGAATACTCCAAGCGCTCGCAACCATAACAATCCGTTTGGCAAAACCACGTCGATTTGATGGTTGTTTTTATTGAATAATTGATCAATCTTGGCAACTGCAACTTGTCTTGAGCTGGAAAGTATCAGGATGGTGCCAGCTTGGGAATAGCGGTCCAGCTTTCCGTTTGCTAGCGGATTTCTTCCAGTTTGCGGACAGAGGGAAGTGAACCAATTCAAGGCGAGAAAAACCGCAAGTCGAGTCGGAGCGTGGTTGAAAAGATGCTGCCATTGCAGCTGAAGATCAGGCCGAATTGGCAAAAAGAAACTTGAACTCGTCGGATACGTCATAAGCTTTGTCAACGGGCCCGTCGTGGACGATTCGTCCTGATTCCATCACGATAACACGTTCCACGAGACGAAGAGATGATTGACGATGGGTGACGACAAACGTTGTACGGTTGCGGATAAATTCTTTCAGTGAATCATGGATCAATGACTCAGTGTTACCATCCATTTGGCTAGTTGCTTCGTCCAGGATCAAAACCTTTGGATCTGCCACGATGGCGCGGGCCAGAGCCACCCGTTGACGTTGGCCCGCGGAAAGAAACCGGCCATTGTCACCCACATCGGTATCGAAACCCTTGCTGAGGTCGTCGATGAATCGATCGACCCTGGCAACACTGGCTGCTTCAAGAATCTGTTCCCGGGTCGGATTGTGGCTCCCGTAGGAAATGTTCTCCCAAACAGTTCCCTTGAAAAGTACCGACTGCTGGGTGACCCAGGCCATTTGCCTGCGCAGCTTGCGGGGATTCATTTCCCGGATATTTGTCCCATCCAATAATATCGCGCCCCGTTGGGGATCATAGAATCTTACCAACATGTTCATCAGCGTCGATTTGCCGGAACCATTCCCGCCGACGATGGCGATCGCCTGGCCAAACGGAACCTCAAGCTGTATGCGTTTCAAGACAGGCTGCTTTGGCTCGTAACTAAAAATGACGTCACGGAATTCGATACTTTGTGAGTGTTCCGGAATCGGGACAGGGTTTTTGGGTCCCACCACACGGGGTTCCCGATCATAGGTTCGGGTCAGGTTTTCGCAGGCGGTTCCACCACGAACCAAAACATTGACAATTTCGCTCATTTTCCTGGCGGGGTCGCTGGCCCCTGCCAGCATGGTATAGAAGAGAATCAACATGCTCGGTTTGAGTGGACGATCGGATATATGAAAACCAAACAATTCGGTTTGTTGGTACAAAACAAGATAGGAACCGGCGAGTACAGAAAGTGCAATCGAAATAATTCCAAGTACTTCCGTGATGGGCCGCAAAAGTGAGTCGTACAGGGAAATCCGAATTGCCATTCGGTATAAGACCCCTGCATTTTCCTTGAACCTTCGCCGCTCGGTTCGCTCCCGGTTGAATATGCGGACCGTTTTCAAGGAGCTAAACGTTTCAATCAGTGTTTGATACACCTCTGCCATTCCGGCAATTTCTTTCTTGGTTACATCCTTCATTCGACGGGCAACGCTGTGAATCAAGAACGCTCCGGCTGGCACCACAATCAAGGAAATCATCAGCAACGGTAGCGAAATCAGCGCTGCTCCAATCAGGCAGGTCACCATTTTCAAAGGCTCCCTGATTGATTTTCCGTAGAAGATCTGAAGCCCGCCACTGACCATCATCATATTGCTGGACAGGTGGACCATCATGTTCGAAGTACCGAGCATTTCGATTCGACGCTGGTCCAGTTCCAGGGCTTTCCGATAATAAATACGGCGCAGATCCATGACCGTGCGATTTGCGACCCTCGCAACGAGTATGGCACTAAAAACCAACATGATTCCTTTCAGAATCGAGGTTGCCAACAGCCAAACCATTGCCCAAACCAACGTCTTGAATGGTGAATCCGGTGCGTACCTATTGATATAGGGTTGCAAATATTCAAAACGCTCAATCGCAGAACTTTCTGCGTTGAGGCGATCCATCTTGAGGTCGATCTTTCGTTTCAGTTTGGCCGTTTCTTGTGGCGTGGCCGATTGGAGATCCTGTTGAAATTGTTCGATCTCGCCGGCAATGACACTACGGGATGTTTCAGCCTGTTCGATTTCAGTGGCAATCCAGCTTTGCGCCGTTTCTCCTTCAAGGACAATTTTCACCACTGGAAATACGGTCGTGATACTGGCTGCCCAAAGTGAAGCGATCAGCATCGAACAGATGATTGCTCCAGCGATCGTCCATTTATAGCGAAGGGAAAGTAGAATGGCCTTTGAAAAGGATTTCATGCGTTTTGAACATCCAGGTTTGCGACCGAGGAACCCAAGTTCCTCGCGATCTAATCGCCCAACGGGCAGTGCGTTTCCCAATTGCGAGATCTGTAAGTTTGTTTCGCTCTTTTGGGAGGCGGGATAGTGTCACCAAGGAATGTTCGCGTCAATAACAGTTAAAACCGCTAACGGTTTTAAAAATCATCTACGGGTAACGCTGGAAAATGGATCGTCGATTGCGGCTGAATAGGCACGGAGAATCGACCTTTCAGCGGAGTGCTTTCATGGTAGTCGAAAAATGCTAGCGAGATTCAGAAGTTTCGGACCTGGACCCTCGTTCTGCTATCCAATCCTCAAATTGGATTCGAGCCGGGCAACGGCCTCTTTAGCAGGGTAGTACGCATTGGGAAGATCGATTGGTTGATTTTGGGCAATCCAACCGGTCACTTTCTTTTGGGCGGCGATGACCGTGCTATGGCTGCGACCGCCAAAATAATCGCCGATTTCAGAAAAAGCAGATGATGTGTATTGGCGAGAAAGATACATGGCGAGCATTCGAGCGGTGCAGATTCTTTTGCGTCGGCTGCTGGATCGAAGTTCTGTTGGCTTGATATCACAAAAGTCGCAGACTGCTTTCTCGATTGTATTTAGGGAGGTCAGTGAACTGTTTACCGAGAAAAGATCGACGAGTACCTGTTTCGCCATTTCAACGGTGATTCGACGATTGGATGCTTCGGCCATGGCGTGTACCCGGTTGATGGCACCTGACAATCGGCGAACGTCACGGCCCAGCCGTTCAGCGATCATCTCAACAACCTCTGGTGGAATGTTGATATGTCGTTGACGACACATTCTCGTAATGATCTGCTGACGACCCTTGACGTCCGGGTAGTGTAACGGGCAAATCAAGCCGGCAGAGAACCTGGCAACCGTTTCATTTCCGAAATGATTGAGTTCGATCGGTGGTCGATCGGACGATAGTACTACCTGTTTTCCATTTCGTACCAGGTTGTCGATGGTGAATTGGAATTCACCCAGAGTGGCCTTTTTGCCAGCGAAGAACTGGATGTCATCAATTGCCAAAAAATCCAGGTCGCGATACTTACGGCGGAAGGAGGGCAGTCCCGTACCCCGCAGGGCACTGACGAAATAAGTTGTAAACTGTTCAGCCGACATGAAAACACATCGCCGCAGCTTTAATTTGCGACGAGTATCGGCCGTTATGGTTTCCAGCAAATGGGTTTTGCCACAACCGGTTGGGCCGTAGACAAGAAAGGGTGTCAATTGTCCAAATTGCTGAAACATCTGGCGGGTACCGGCTTCCACCAATCGATTCGTTTCGCCAAACCAGAATGACTCCAGACCTTGATTGCGACGCACCGTACGGTTTGATGTCGAATGGCCTGTCCCGCCGGCCGTTCTTGGAAATAGAACTTGGGAGTCACTCGCTTTGATCGTTGCAACCGGCTCGGCAGCTTTATCCGAAGGTTCGGCAGCTTTATCCGAAGGTTCCGTCTGGCTGCGGCGCTGGTAACTGATTTTTACTTCTGGACCAAGGCAACGACGCACTGCTTTGGATATCGAGGCGCTTAATTTGGTAGACAGACGATGAACCGAAAAATCCGTGTCTCCAAGAATCGTTACCGAATTTACATCCAGGACAATGTTTTTGGGATTGCTGAACCACATATCAAATATGGACTGTCCCAATTCTTCGGCAAGAACCCCACATAAGACGTTCCGAAGATGCTCGTCAGTTTTTGGCCCTCTGGGCAAGCGGTCCTGAGTCGACAAAGCCACGTCCTGGCATCTCCCTCTTCCATATTTGCCGTTTTGGGCAAACGATGGGATCCTGTTTATTCAATAGCCAACCCGCCAAGGCAAGTCAGTTAAGAGTCGTAATGTAGAAAGCAGATTTTAGGATTGCTAGCAGGACTGTCAAACGGTTGATTGAGAAATAAAAAATCTTTTTGGAGAAGGGCTCGAAACCAATGGGGATCTTCAATTTCAAAACAAAAAGTTGACAATCAATGTTCCCACCCGGAGACCTTGGAAGGTGGAAAAAGTGTCGGTCAAATTGGTTTGCCCAAATCCTGGTTTCAACTGGCAAATTGAACAAGTCAAATTAAAGCGCAGTGCAAAACGAAAAGCAAAAAGAAATTATTTTTTTAGCGAGGCAACATGGTTGCAAACTCAGGACTTAGTATGTAGGTGCCGTCCGGATTATTGATTTCCATAGAAATTGCGACCTGTTCCGTCGGATTTTTGGATTGAACAACGGCAGCATCCTGCATTAACAGGGCTCCCGTAATGTTCAAGAACGGTTTTGCCAGATATAGACCGCTCATGTGCGTATTTTGTGCTTTGAACCCGTACCCGCTGGTGACCAACTTGACCAGGCGTGAGGCATCTCCACTCCAGCCGCGTAGCGTGATTCGCTGTAGACGCTGCTGTTTATCAAAATAATAGGTCAAAGCACCGTGTAAGTCATTCGTATTGGTTCCGGTAACCAGCGCTACACGCATCGCTTTGAGGCCATAATCAGTCGAAGTGATTGAAACTCGGTCCCAGCGTGATTTTACCCATTGAGGAGTGAGATCGAATCTGAAAATCTCCGAAAGCTGAGGTGTCGGCACAAATTGAGACGGGATTTTATTCTTATTGCTCACATTCCCCAGATGGGTTCCAGCCGAAAACGGTAAAGGCTTGATGGGAGCTGCAGGTGGGCTGGAAACATGGCTAGAAGGGCTGCTGGTCAGTTGAACCGGCACCGGTGACGGCTGGGGATAGTTTCCCACAACCGAGTCGCGATGTGCGATGGACGGCGAACCTGTCACAAAGTCACTGGGATTCAGGCTAATGTCTTGTTGAAAAGTCGTCTGGCCAGAGGGATCCGAGGACATGCCTGGTTGATTGGTACCGGAGCGTGACAATATCCCGCTTTCAAACAGGAATGCGGGTACCACAATTACCGCAATGAGCAGGGCGAATACAAAAAGATGACGATTGAACATAGCAAGCCGGAGAAAGTAAGAATGCCGGTTAAACATTGCCATTTTTTCCCAAGATTGGCAATTCCGGTGTTTCTGCACAGATCGTCTTATCGGACGCGAGATGCAATACGGTGGTTTCAAAGTAGCGCCGATCTTCAAAACGTCCCAAGCTGGTTTCCAGCAAAACAGCCTGGATAGACCGTACTCAAAATAACGGATATTCCAGACAGGCAGGAATAAGCGATTCAATAGAACACTCAGTCGAAATTCTGGCTTAACCAATCGATATCCATCCCCGAGGCGTCAGTGACATTGGATTGACTATCCGGGTAGTCGCCGGGACGAATATCACCGGGATCGGCAAGTTCACTTAATGGGGATTTCACCGTTTCCAACGGGCGTTTTTTCGGTAACTCCGTAATTGTCTTAAAAAGAACGAAAAGTCCGGGCCGTTGCCCGCTTCCTGGATGGTTTTCCATTTCCGTACCATGTGAACGTGGGTATTCTGCAGGCTCCGTTGCCGACAAAATTGGGCCATTAATGGCATGTTGAGCCTGTCGGCGGAAACGGCAGTCAGCATCAGGCCTCGGCCACGATCAGGCATTGGCAGTCTGTTTTTGAAAGCCTGGGTTTTTGAAAACCTGCGGCAGGCGCAGGTATAGTACCCATTCATCGAACGGATCCGTCATAATTTCATTTTTCAGACAAAGTCCGCCGGACCCAATCCTAGTTGCCAGGGAATTGCGATCGTGAATGAAAATCAGGATGTTCGATGGTTGGTTTCTGAATCGGCTCGTCCCTATTTGGTGGATGTCCAGGCGAGCATTCTTGATCATGAGAATATTTTACGGATCACAAAACGGCTTCGCCGGGACATGTCGCCGCCAAGAGCTGCGCTGATACTGGAGATGGCACAATTACGCATCCGAGCTCGCCGGAAATTCGAGCGGGCGGATGCGATGTTCTTTACCCGCCGCTCACTGGAACAGGCGAGCGGTGAGTTTATCGCCGATTACAAAGCACAACGATTTAAATCGAACGAGTCACTTGCTGACATCTGTTGTGGGATTGGTGGGGATTTGATGTCACTTGCCAAGCAGACGAAAGCAGCTGGAATCGATCAAGATCCGGTGATGGCAATCTTGGCGATGGCAAACCTGGACGTTCATGGGTTGCCGGGAGTGGTCAGGCAGATGGAATTCCAAGCGGTTGATCGGGCTGATTATTCCGCATTCCATTTTGATCCCAACCGAAGGAATCATGGGCGCAAGACGATCGGCGATTTGCTGCAACCTTCATTGCCGTCGATTTTGGAATGGATACCGGATAATGTACCCGTCGCCATCAAGGTTGCACCGGCGACACCACAGCACAGGGACATGTCTGATGTGGCCGAGTTGGAATGGATCGGTGATTCGCGCGAATGCAAACAACAGGTCATTTGGCTGGGAGGTGCGGAACAAGTTGCTGGTGGGCGGACGGCGACGATGGTCCGAGGCGCAAGTTTCTATCAATACGGGCCGCTTGTCGGTTCCCAGAATATCCCGCAGGTAATTGCCGACCATGTTCAGGAGTTTGTGTATGAACCCCACCCTGCCCTATTGGCGTCCGGATTGACCGATGCATTGGCGACCGAACATGACCTGGCGCGGTTGTCTGTCAACGTCGCCTATTTGACGGGACCATCCGAGTTGGACCTGCCCATGTTGACCAAATTTCGCGTGATCGATGTGCTACCGATGGAAGTCAAGAAAACGGCCCGTGAATTGGAGAGACTCAATGCCGGTCCGGTCGAATTCAAAAAACGTTCGGTCAACACCGTTTACTATGACGCATTCCAACGTATTAAGACAAAAGGTACTGAGCCATTTGTTGTGATACTCTCGCCAACGGTCGGCGAAAGTGTCGCCATCATTGCCAAACGGATGAAGAACTCAACTCATGAATAACGGACCGCGTAAGAAGGTCTAATGAGAAGGGTGTTCGGATCGCAAAGGGTGGCAGGTTGAATGTGTTGAAAATAGCCAGTCCAATGACCCCGACACGTTGACCGATGACGGTTGGTTACTGCGAATCACGGCCAAGCGGGAAGACTTGCCCTTTTCCAGGGTCCCGTATCGTTGTTCCATGCCAAGGGCACTGGCTCCGTTGAGTGTTCCCAAGCGGAGAACTTGCATCGGATCCAGCTGGCTGAACTGGGTACTAAGGAACTTTAATTCCTCAAACAGATTCAAATTTGGGTTGGAAGCCCTTGAATCAGTTCCCACGGCCACATTGATTGAACGGTCCAGCATGGCTTGAAGTGGATAGCTGGCATGCTCAAAAAAACGATGGGTTCGGGGGCAGTACACCACGTGCAATCCGGCTTGCTGAGAAATCCAATCCAGCTCCTTGCCGGTCAGGTAGTTTCCATGAATCAACAGACCACGGGAAATCTGCGATAACCGTTCCAAGTAATGCCAGCTCTGACGGTCCTCGCCAAAATTGTTCGGGTTCCAGGTTCCCAGATGCTGAAGCAACCCTACAAATGGCCCCGATTGATGTTCCAGCAACTCTCGTTCCTGGGGTGTTTCTGCCAGGTGCATTGCGATTGGCAAGCCATGGGTATCGGCAAGTTGGACGGCATGATTCATTAACTCGCTCGAAACCGAATACGGCGCGTGCGGACTAAGACCTTTGGAAATGCCCGACGACGGAGACGAGAGGAATGTCTGGCAGCCCGCCAATCTCGGATTGTCAGATGTGTTGGGGCCCAGTAATTCATAAAACACCTGAACGTCGATACCGGAATCACGGTAGTCGTCCAATTCCACGGGTGTCGAGGCAATTTCTCCAACCGCCACAACGCCTGATTGAATCAATTCGATCAAGCCACGTTGGATTGTAAATTTCTTCCTCGCGGCAGGATCCCCGACCCGGTGTTGGACCACTTTGGATATCCACTCGGTAAATTCAATTCCCGGCTGGCCAAGGGGAGCATCTAGATCGCTAAATTCCAGATGCGTGTGGGCGTTCACCAAACCCGGGATGATCGCAGCGCGGCCGAGGTCGATGATGGGCAGCGTGTTGTTGCGCGATGGCATGACGTCCTTGATTGCGTTTTCACCGACAACAACAACCCCATCCGGTACCGGTGGTTGCCCAACCGGCAACACCCAATCGGCTCGATAAACGGTGAGTTGCTCAGACATGAGTCATGATTGTCGATGACCCGCGGGAATTGTCAACGCTTTTCGGATCGTGGCATGAACCGTTTGATCCAGCCGTCGAATTTTTGCTGCCAGGGGGAACTCGGCTTCGTCACCACTGTTTTTGTAGAGGTTGCAGAGCCATACTCCCAGATCCAAACCAGCAGCAGTACACCGAGGCCAGTGAGTAACGCTGCTGGCCAAAACCTGTATTCAACGTGACTCCCGTTGCTGCTGGTAAACAACCAGCCGAACGGTCCGTCGACCAGGGCAGGCCCGGTCCGTGATATCAACGCGTAAACCGAATTGTGAACCGCATGATATGCCATGCAGGGGAAAATACTGCCTGTTCTAACGGCGATGAAACCAAGAACGCAACCTACAAAAAAGGTGATGATGGTTTGTTGGAAAACGGCATGGGCCACGCCAAACAGGATACTGGTGAAAATGATTGCTTTGAAGTTGCTGCCAATTGATTGCATTCCGGAGAGAATAAAACCCCGAAAAGCGAGTTCTTCGATGATGGCTGGTGCGATGGCAATCACCGCGATGATCGCCCAAACGCCGGGTGAACCGGACAAAATGTTGTCCATCAACTGTTGCATCACTGCCATGTCCGTCGATGGTGGATAGAGCTGGATAACGACGCTCGTAATCCAGGTTATCAAAGGGTGAAAACAGAAAGCCAACAGGAAACCGGCCAACAGCATGGAGATAGAGCACTTCCGCAACCTCAGGGATTTGAAAGGTTTGCGCGTCAATATGATTGCCATTAGAACGGCCGGTGTTCCAACGGTTGCGATCAAAACAATGATCGTCTGTTTTGAAAAACCTCCCCAGCTGGTGGGTGATTCGATCACCATTCCAACAAAGAACTTGAGAACCAGGATGATGATGCCGCACAGAACAGCGTGACCGACACTGGGCAGATCATGGCGTTCCCGCATGACATGTTTCATCCAGGTAGCTAATCCGAATCTTTCACTGGGACGGAAAAGAACGGATTCGCTGTTAAACTGTTTTACGACCCACCTCACCGCCAACCAGCAACAAACCAGCGTCACCGCGCAGACCGGGCCAACGAAAGGCATGGTTTCTTGGTATTGTCCTTCGATCAATCCCCGTAGCAGAAGCATCAACCCGGAAACGGGTATCAAGCTGGTTCCCAGATCGAGCTTTGCCGCAGGCAGCATTGGCAGCATCATTAACGGCAAGGAGATCATCATCAAAGGGACGAGATAATATTGCCCCTCTTTGCTGCTTCGGGCAAAGGAGGCGGCAGCCATGGCAACGGCACTAAACAGCGCAGAGATAGGCAGCAAAGCAAGTAACAGCCAGCCAATGGATTCAACCGGTGGCGCTCCAATACCTGCCGTCTTGACCATTCCAGCGCCCAATCGCGATATCACAAAAAAACCGGTAAACCCCATGCTGATCAGATTTAGCAGGGATGTGACGATACTGAACGAAATGACCGTTAGCAATTTGCCGATGGCAATTTCGTCACGCAGGGCCGGACTGCTAAGAAGTGTTTCAAATGTGCCCCGCTCTTTTTCACCGGCGCAAAGGTCAACCGCTGGATAGAATGCGCCTGTCAGGCACCAGATGACAATAATAAAGGGCAGGACTTTTGACCATAATGCAGCGCTCTTGTTCTGGCGACTGGCTACGTCCGCCTGGGTGATTGAAAATGGCACCAACACGTTTGGGTCCAGCTGATACTTTTGCAGTGTCGTACTCGCCACTTGCTGTTGCCATGTCGAAAGTACCGAATTAAACCTGTCGGCAGCCATGTTCGACTTGTCACTGGCCGAATTGCGGAAAACAAGAATTCGTTTTCTCGTTTCAGAGGCCGCTGCATCGGTCGACAAAGAACTCATCGGTTGCGGTACGATGACAGCCAGATCCACATCCCGCTGTTTCATTTCGATCCGCAAAAGCCGGTCGATAATTCCACTTATCGGTTCTTGCTGGTTGTTTTTGAATTGTTCAACCAGCTGTTGAATTCGTGAATCGTCTTCACTGCTCATGTCGAGCTCGATCAATTCTCGGGTTCGAGGGTCAACCAGGTCCGGGTTGATTTTCTGATCGACCAGTAAAGACGGCGAGTTCGGTAGATTGTCCGCCCCGATCAGCCAGATTCGGGTGGGGTGCTCCCGCATAAACTGCGAAACCTGCAGCATGGCAATACCCATCAAAGGGTAGAGCAACAGGGGCAGGATCAGCACGGTGAATAGAGTCCGGCGATCGCGCAACTGGTCACGCAATTCCCGGCAGTAGATCAGACTGACATTGGACCACTTCATCGAATCAACCGGTACTCCAACTTAAACCAACGCATTCACCTGCTCGCGTTTTTTTTCATGAGTGGCAATCAAATCATAAAACAACTCTTCTAGATCATTCTGTTCGTACTGGTCGGATAATTTCTCGATGGGACCTTTGGCCAGTATTTGGCCTCGATTCATAATCGCAATCTGGTCACAAAGTCGACGTACTTCCGACATGATATGGGATGAGAACAGAATGCATTTTCCTTGCTCCCGCAATAACTCAATCGTCTTGAGGACTTCTCGGGCTACCAGTATGTCGAGACCCGATGTTGCCTCGTCAAAAATAAGGACGGGAGGGTCGTGGATAATTGCTCTGGCAATAGAGACTTTTTGCTTCATTCCCGTTGACATCGTACTGCCAAGTACGTTGCGAATATTGTTCATTTGGAAACGGTCGAAAATTGATTCCATGCGGATCTGCAATTTGTCTTCGGGCATCCCGTACAAGAGTCCAAAAAATCGAATGATCTCCCAGGCAGTCATCCGGTCATAGATGGCGGTGTTGGTAGACACAAACCCAATCTGGTGACGAACCTTGGCAGGTTCAGCGACGATGTCGTAGCCGTTGATCATCGCGATTCCACTGGTTGGTTTTAACACCGTGCTGAGGATTCTGAGTGCGGTCGTTTTTCCTGCCCCGTTGGGCCCCAGCAAACCATAGATTTGGCCAGACATCGCATCGAAGTTAATGCCGTCCAAAGCGACAAATTCGCCTTTTTGCAAATCGCTATAGGTCTTCGTCAGTTGTCGGACGTGAATCATGCTTGATCAATATTGAAGTGGGCGGTGGAATTGAGTGTTGGCGGAACGGTTTGGCGAGAACGCTACAGACAACCGCTCTTGGCGTTTAACTGTTAGATTCATTACTAACGAGGCCGCTTTTGCACCCATTCGCAACCCTCACCGGGCCGTTTCGCCCTCCATGCCAAGGGTAGGTCCCGATTCGTCTCCGCGAGATTGCATTTTGTGAGCATTCAGTAAAATCCAGCGGCGGGTCGAGCTGTCGGTTTTGCAACTATTGATCCGAGCCCAGTCGTAGAGGTTGTTCCGGTTGTCCCGATTAGTGGGTCTGATAATCCAGTCATTGAAATGGAACCGATGCCAACACGTCCGTGGTTGGCATTGCCCGCTGGCCTGTGCAGAATCCGACGTCGTTAACGCCTGTTGCAGATACTATTCATCCTTGATCAGCGACATGAACTCAGCTCGAGTCGACTGGTTTGTCTTGAAAATCCCTCGCAATGCACTGGTCACGGTCGTACTGCCAGGTTTGCGAATTCCACGGATCGACATACAGGAATGTTCGGCACTGATAACAACGGCTACTCCCATTGTGTTCAGGTGTTGATTCACCATGTCCGCAATCGCCTGGGTCATTCGCTCTTGAACCTGGGGTCGGCGGGCAATTTCTTCCACAACACGAGCCAATTTACTGAGTCCAATAACGTTGCCATTTGGAATATAGGCAACGTGTGCGACACCGCTGAACGGTAATAAATGATGTTCACACATGCTGGTAAAAGGAATATCCCGAATCAAAACCATTTCGTCATAGGTTTCCGGGAACATGACTTTCAGGTGACGCTCTGGTTGGACGTGTAATCCTGAGAACATCTCTTCATACATTTTGGCAACTCGGCGAGGAGTAGCCTGTAGCCCCGGTCGGTCCGGGTCTTCCCCGACTGCAACCAGGATAGCGCGGACTGCCTGCTTGATTGCATCCAAGTCAACGTTGTATTCGGATTCCGGTTTTTCGTTCACGATTTTCCTGTCAAAAATTTAATGCATTATGTAGATGGTTTCATTACCGCGGCGAGAGTGCAAGTCCGGAATTCATCCGCCCGACGAATTTGCCAAAAATGATCTTTAAGCGATCAGGGGCTGCCGATGGATTTGAGCTTGACTGCGGTAAAAAAATGCGGGACCCGTTAGAGTGGAGGCCTGATTACTCCTCGGTAATGCGAAACGTTTGGCGACTCACAAAAACCTGGCCATGCATATCCGTTGCTTCTACCTTCAAGACATACAAGCCCGGTTCCAGATTGCCCGGCAATTTCCCAAACCAGAGGTGTGAGGAAGGTCCTGGTTCCGACAATTTCGGTTCGATGGCAGGGCTGATTCCCTGTTCGGTGAGGCTGAGTTTTTTGAGCCAAGGGTCAATCTCTTTCCGTTTCTCCATTTTTGACCAATCGGAATGTTGGTCAACGCTCATGCGAACCTCGGTTTTTTCAGATCCGTTGTAGACGTTGACGGCCACTTCGTATTCCGCAGCACGGTTGATGGGGATTTCGTTGTCCATTCGAATTCCCATCTGTTCGTCATTTCCCGCTGCCTTGAAATTAATCTGATAACCCTGGTCATCAAAGGACAGGATGGAATAGCCGTTGGGGGCTCCATCGGACATGGTTGCATGCGGGATTCCACGGACGTCTTTTTGGCCCGACCACCAGCTCCCGCTGACCGTTACATTGATCACGTGATGGTGGGGCGTCTTGCCACGCCAGCCATCTTTTTCTGTTAGAAGCAGGTGCTCGTGTTGGTGGACATGCCCGGAAATCGATATGCAATGAGGTCGCTGCTCGATCAAACGATAAAGATCTTGGCAATCTTTTAACTGACCAATAGGAATGTGCATCAGCAGCACGACCATTTGGGATTCAGGAATCATTGCCAGATCCCGTTTGATCCAATCCAGTTGCGTCGCGCCAAGTTTTCCCTGGTATTTGGCGGGCTGGTCGCCGACTGCTGGTAGCCAGTCAATATTGTCCAGCACCACAAAGTGAACTTGTCCATAGTCAAACGAATAATAGGTTGGGCCATAAATTCGCTCAAATGTCTCGTTGACGTATTTCCGATTGGGTGCGTCCCTGTTCAGGTCGTGGTTTCCAATTACGTTGTACCACGGTATGCCTGCTAGGCTGACGGCGTCGTTGAGTGGTTTGAATACGTCAAGATCGTCGAACACGATGTCGCCCAACGTGACGCCAAACTTGGCGCGAGTGCCGATTAATTCCTTCATCACATCGCGCGTGATGTAATCCACCTCTTTGACATTTCTCGGTTGCGGGTCACCAAACAGTAATACCTGGAACTGGTCTGGCTCGTTTTGCCGGTAAAGCGGGAAATCGATCGAGCGGGGGATGGGTCCTGTGGGAGGAGAGCCGCGGAATCGCAATTGAGGCGAACCGTCTGGTTTATGGATATAGAAGAACATCGGCAGATTCTGTTGATTCAATGCCGTGCGAAACCCGGATGGCTTGATCACAAAAATGATCGCATCTTTGGTCAGTGGCAATTCATAGTTTCCCGATTGATCCGTGCTGACGATGGCGTCACCATTGGAAACACGAATTTTCTGCAGCGGCAAATCGCCCTGCGAAAACCGGCCGTCCTGGTCGTTGTCAACAAAAACCCGACCCTTGGCCGTGGCCGGTTCTTTCGTTTCTTGAGGCAGGGCCAATCCGACACTGCCAAACAAGAATCCACCATAAAAGAAACACAAACTAACTTTCAAAATGAATCGATGTTGCATCTGCTTTTTCCTGTTGGCGATGAAAGAGATTTGCCGAGTCTTCAATGGTAACAAATTTCTATCCATTGGGGGGCGGTTCTGTCCAACAGGAAGTGTATGCGGCAGTCGACGTCCTGCTGTTAACTTGTTCTGAGCGACATCGTAGTTTAGAATTCTGTTCAGACATGCTTGGTTTTATTTTTGTTAGGTTAACTGGTCCCTGTTCATCGAGAAGTTGTCGTGGATTCTGAATTTACCGATGCCGACTTGGAAGCCTACTTGGACGAATTGCTGGATCCCTCGGATGCAGCCGAGGTGGAGCAGGCTTTGCGAGACGAAGAAGAACTCTTGGCGCGTCTTTCCCATATTAACAGTCGCCGGGATGCGGGGATTCACACACTGGGTGAGATTTGGCGGAGAAACCAGATCGGTGTTCCCTCCGTTGAAGAGATGGGGAAATACCTGCTGGGAGCACTTAGCCCGGAACAGGCAGGCTATATTGAGTTTCGACTGAAGTCACTCAAGTGTCGCTACACGATTGCCATGTTCCGTGATCTTCAGGAACAGCAGGCCCAAGACGAACCGTCCCAGTCCGAGTCTCGCCGCAGAAAATATTTCGACTCCAGCGCCGGTTTGCTGAAAAAGAACGACTAGTTGCCATCACTCCAGCAAGCTGGGCGGCAGGTTTTCCGGAGTTGCTGATTGAATGTGTGGTATTCGACCGGTGGCAAAATTTAACTAATCGACACTGCCCGGTTCTTCGGCACCGTCCTTTTTCATCTGTTCCTTTAGCTGGTCTTCCAAGTCATCAGTGCCCAGCTCGGCGATCAACACGCCCTCGGGGTTGACCAACAGCAGTCGAGGCAGGTAAGAGATTTGAGTGATCTTTGTCCAGGCTTCCTCGTGCGGTAGCGCCGACGTGGCAGCATGGATTTCTGGCCACGGGAGGTCGAGCTTTTTCATGGCGGCTTCACAGGCTTCAAGTTCGTCATCAAAATTAATGCCCACCACCGCAAGTGAAGCCGAATGTTTTTCGTTAAGTTTTTTGAGCTCCGGCATTTTTTCCATGCACGGGTTACACCAGGTTGCCCAGCAATCGATCAACAGGTATTTGCCCCGGAAATCCTCATCGCGAATCGAATTACCATCGACACCTTTCAAAGTAAAATCGAGCGGCTTGCCGACGATGGGCATCGGCAGGACCTGGGCATTCTTCATTTGCGCCGATGCGAGCCGGGACTGTTCCATCCTGCTTGCCAAATCGATAATGCCGATCCCGACCTGGAGAGAATCACAGGTCGCTAGATCGTCATGCTTGCATCGGTAGTAGTGGGTACACAGGTGCGCCATGCTCGTGAAAGACCTCCGCCTGCCGATATCGATCACTTTCCCATCGGCCGTGAGCAGGACCGGGAAGTACAGGGTTCTCGCCCATCCTGGGTTGCTAAGGCCTTTTACCTGGATGATGGTCACCAGCACTTCGCCCTGGTCGGTACGAATGACCGAGAATGCCCCGGTCGGCATATAGTGGTGCCGGCCATTCTGGTACTTTTCATTGATATTGATCGTGATCGGCTCCGATTCCCAGCGGGCCGCATCCGGTAGATCGGGCAACTTGGCACGTACTGCGGAGGTCGGGATGATTTCAACCTGTTGCGAGTGGGCAATCGTGGCCAACCAGGAAATTGAAACAACAACCAGCAACATTGTTTTTTGATTCATGTTTTTTCCTTCAGAAAAGAACTTTCGGCCGAGGCACAAGGGTCGGGTGAAATTGACGATGATCTCGTCGATCGACTAGCAGATGGTAGTGGCCTAAACGGGCCCGTCCAAGCCCCAGAGCGCCGGGGCGTGTGTTGGCTGACCCCCGGCTCAGATTCAACGGATGAAACTGTAAGTCAAACAACAATACAGTCGAGTTGCCGGGAGGTTCGCTTGCCTGTCAACGTCTCGTTTGCGTTGCGTTGCAGCGCCCGGTTGGGCCCCGCCTTAAACCGCGACCGCTTCCAGGCCGTACTGGGCGAGTGTCTTGCGGAGGAACTCGAGTTGCGTTTCGTTCAGAGGAGTCATGGGAAGACGTAACTCACCCGTATCCCGCCCCAGCTCGGCCATCGCTGCCTTGAGAGGAATCGGGTTGGTGGCGATGCTCAGCAGGTCGCGGCATAGTGGGAAGAGTTTATGATGCCATTCGCGGGCTTCTTCTATGTTGCCGGCTGCAAAGGACCGGACCAGTGCAATCATGTCTCTGGGGACGATGTTGCCGACAACGGACACAACACCTTCACCACCGATGCTTAGCAAGGGTAATGTCATCGAGTCATCACCACTGAGTACGGTCAAGTCGGTCATCGACAAGACCTGGGATGCCTGGTCCATTGATCCGGTCGCTTCCTTGACCATTGTAATGTTGTCGAGCTCGGCCATTCGGGCAATCGTCTCCGGCTCGATATTGCGACCGGTCCGGCCAGGAATATTGTAAACACAAATCGGGATGTCGACTGCTTCCGACACGGCTTTGTAATGCTGGTACAACCCTTCCTGGGTCGGCTTGTTGTAGTAAGGTGCGACCTGCAAGGTGGCGTCGGCTCCCTCGTTAGCGGCCCATTGCGTCAGGCTGATCGCCTCGGCCGTGCTGTTGGATCCGGTGCCCGCCATCACCTTGGCTCGGCCCTCTGTCAATTGAATGACTTCGGAAATGACTTCTTCGTGTTCCGGATGCGTCAAGGTTGGAGATTCGCCTGTCGTACCCACCGGTACCAGGCAGTCTGTCCCTGCTTCGAGTTGAAACTCGATTTGTTCTCGTAATGCGGATTTGTCAAGTTTGCCATCACGGAAAGGAGTTACGATGGCAACCGATAGTCCGGCAAAACTGGAACCTTTACGAGTCATGTCAATTCTCCTGCGACATTTTAAGTTGAACGACCAAGTTCTTTTTACTTGGCTACCGATCATAACGCTGCCAGCGGGCCTTGAACAGCAGCATTATCTCTCGGTTGACCTCGTATCGAAGGATTGAGTTAAATGATGGCCGATGCGATCGGCTCGGGGAACCTGGTTGGTAAATACAAAGGGCGGATGTTGCACAGATGATTACTGGATCGAAATCAATTGTTTCATTTCACGAACCGCAGTTTCCATGCCGACAAACACCGACCGGGCAATCACGCTGTGGCCAATGTTCAATTCTTCCAGTCCCTCGATGGCGGCGACAGGCTGTACGTTGGAATAGGTCAGGCCATGGCCTGCGTGCAGTCGCATGGGAGTTTCAATCACGTGCTGGCAACATAATTTCAATTTTTCGAGTTCTTGTTGGGACTGATCCAGTGATTGCGCGTTGGCATACGCTCCGGTATGTAGCTCGACGGCCTCGACGCCCAATTTGGCGGCGGCGGATATTTGAGCCGCCTCGGGGTCAATGAACAGGCTCACAAAAATACCGTGTTGCTGTAACCGGTAAACAGATTTCGCGATCTTGTTACGATGGGTGACAACATCGAGCCCTCCCTCGGTGGTAATTTCCTGTCGGTTTTCCGGGACCAGGCAGACCTGGTCCGGTTTCAGCCGACAGGCAATCGCCAACATCTCGTCCTCGCAGGCGCATTCGAAATTGAATTTCACCCTCACTTTTTCCTTCAGGAGTTCGATATCGTGATCCTGGATATGCCGCCGATCTGCCCGCAGGTGAGCCGTGATCTGGTCCGCTCCCCCGCGCTCGGCCATGGCAGCAGCCGAAACAGGGTCTGGTTCGATGGTTTTTCTGGCCTGCCGAACCGTCGCGACGTGATCAATGTTGATGCCTAATCGAATCATCATGGTTTCCACAGGTTACCGGGTGGCTGTTTGGTTAATACTTGTCACGGCGCCAGCATTGTCGGCATGGGTCAACAGGAACTGGATTTTTCGGCCCCTGTACTTTTGAGCCACGTAATCCCTCAGCGCATCGGTCAACGTCCGAGCTTGGTCATCGTCGCGCGCAATTGCAAAAATACAAGGTCCCCAAGAGCTCTGGCCGGCAGCCGGAACACCCAGATCACGTATTTTCTGGACCAGATCGGTTGCCAATGGGCCATTATAGGAACCCTTTTGAATCGCGGAAAAATGATCGCCAGCCCAATTCCCGTATTGATAAATGGCCTTGGCAAAAGCCGGGTAATCAGAGGATGCCAAGGCAGGCACAATTTGTTGATTGACGATTTCGATCATTTTGTTGCGAACCGATCTGGTTGTCGGTGTGATTTTATCAAAAGCAAATGTCTCAGACGCCCCGCTGAGTCCCTGGTGGTGTTCCGGTAGGATCAGCACGATCGGCCACGTGGAGGGAAACTCCAGTCTCAAATCGAGCGGCGCGATAATGTCTCCCGGACCGACGCCTCGATCGACCAGAAAACCACCTTGAAAAAAACCGTAGCTGCCGATGGCCGATCTGCCTGCCCGGCCCATCACGGTGGCAATTTCCTCGGTCGATGGAATCGGTTGTCCCAAAAACGAAGACAAACCGACGGCCGCGGCAAACGCAAGTTGGGTGCCGGAGCCCAGCCCCATGTGACGCGGTAAATGAGCAAGACTACCGCGGATCGTTACAGAAAAACGACTGGGATCAACCTGTTCAACCAGGTTTCCACCGAACCCCTTGCACCATTTTTCGACCCATTGATTCGGTAACGCCTGGCTGGGTTGCGACGATCGTTTTCCGGGTGGGACCTCGCAAACGTCAACTATGTACCTCGGTTCTCGTACCATCAGACCGATACCGCCAAATTTTCGGTCTTGATTACCGACCGAGTACAAACCGAAATGTAATCGGCTGGGAGCGGAGACCGATATGACTCGATTCGCAGTTTGATTCAATGGAATTCGCGCGGTTGAGTGATGATGGCTTTAACGGATGGGGTCGGGATCGGTTGGATCGAAACCCGGCGAACAGGAATTTACGTAATTCTGCAGCATCTCGAAAGCCTCGAATTCCTCGCCGCCGCCCGTTTTGGAAATAACTTTTTCAAAATGCATATATTGGCGACTAATTTCCTCGATCGGCAAAAAGTCGAGTCGGGTCGCCAAGATGGCTGCTTCAATGACCATCGCTTTGGCCCGGTTGAAGCCAAAAAAATCACGGATTCGTCCCGTGTGAACAATTTGGCATTGAATCGACGCCCGGGATGTCGTGGATTGCAAAAAAGTCACTTCGAATTCATACCAACGACATGCATTGGCTAAGACCTGTCCGTCGATGATGGTGGCATCGATCATGGCTGGCATTGGATCCAACTGGCCGATTGCCGCCCGGGCGAAGATCACGACATCGTCCGTGACATGCAAAACACCTTGTCTGGTTTCAGTCAAGTTGGCCAATGTTTGCGATCCAGAAAAGGGTCTAAGCTCAAAACAGTGACCGTTGCCATCAAACAGAGGTCCCATTGGTGCCAGGTTGGTTTTCCCGGATTGAGAACGAGTTGTCACGATGGACTCAAGTATCACGATACAGACAACCCCAGTGTGGTTTGCGGAGAAAGCGGCAAACCGCTTGGCGGTAATTCCAGCCCTGCAAAAACCAGGAAATTGGCAATCAACTGGTAACCGTGAGGCGTCAAAATCGACTCGGGGTGAAATTGGTAACCAATAATGGGTAACTCGCGATGGGCAATCGCCATAATGACCTCCTCGTCCGTCTTGGCAATGACTTCAAGGTCGTCGGGTAATGTGGCGGGATCGATGATCAATGAATGATATCGGCCGGCGACGAACGGTGAGGGAATCTGGCCAAAAACCGCGTGACCATTATGGAATACGGAACTGCTTCGCCCGTGCATCGGATTTCCGGATTGAATGATCTTTCCTCCCCAGGCAGCGGCGATTGACTGATGGCCCAGGCAGACTCCAAGAATGGCCGTGCGGCAGGAAAAGTGCTTGATGATTGCCAGCGTCTGGTTGGCCTGTTGGGGGCCACACGGTCCAGGCGAAATGATGATGGCTTGGGGGGCCAGCTGTTCTATCGCGCTGATACTCAAGCTGTCATTACGACAAACCCGAATTTCCGTTTTGGGCACCAGCTGCTGTACATACCGCGCCAGGTTGAAAACAAAACTGTCGTAGTTGTCGATAACAAGGATCATAAACCGATTGCTTTCAGCATGCCCGCTGCTTTGGTCCAGGTTTCACGGTACTCGTCATCCGGGTCGGATTGACTGACAATCCCACCCCCGACCGGGATTTGCCACCAGCCGTTTTTGGCAGTAATCGTGCGGATCAGGATATTCAAGTCCATGTTTCCGTTCATGCCAATATACCCCAAAGAACCGCAATAAGCCCCTCGGGCCGTCGGTTCCAACTCCTGGATGATCTGCATCGCTCGAATTTTCGGCGCCCCGGTAATGGAGCCACCGGGGAAGGATGCTGCCAACAAGTCAAACAGGTCGCATTCCGGTTTAAGCGTACCTTCGACTGCCGATACAAGATGCAGGACGCTTTGGTAAGACTCCAATTCACAACATTGAGTCAGTTTGACCGAGTCGGGCTGGCAAACTCTTGCCAGATCGTTGCGCATCAAGTCAACAATCATGATGTTTTCGGAACGATCTTTTTCACTATGCGACAGTTGCTGCCCCACATTCAAGTCAACCTCGGGAAAGCGCGTTCTGGGGCGCGTCCCCTTGATCGGCCTGGTTTCGGCCACATTGTGTTGCACCTTGAGAAACCGTTCGGGCGAGGCGCTAATGATCTGGGCCTGCCCCATGTCAAAATAGGCCGAGAACGGGGCCGGATTGACCGAA
>JABACA010000230.1 GCA_014237975.1 Mariniblastus sp.
CCTGGGTTTGTATTTCACTGTCGTTGATGACCTCAGCCAAGGTAGCACCGGTCATCTCGATAAACTGCATTTCTTTTTTGTCAGCCATTTATGTTCCAAAACTTCTGTGTTTCAAATTGTGATGTTGTTTTCATGATAGCATGTTCCGCGAGCAACGTCATCCGCCTGTTGGTTCCATCGGAATATGTGCTTGGTAGCGGACTTACTCCCCGGTTTGAAATGGTTCTTCGTGGGGGTAAATTCCGTCTTGATTCGATTTGGCTAAATCCTCAATTCTTTGATTGCCCGGTTTGGTTTCTGGATCCTCGGCGATAAGGCTTTCCAGAAGTTCAATTTTTTCTTCACGTCGTTTTAGCAAGTCGGCAATCCAAGCCATCACATCGGCTTCGGAAATTTCGAGTTCACGGCATACTTGATTCACCCTGGCCGATCCGGATGCCAGGCGTTGAACCACTCCATCCCTGTATTTTTGAGAAAACCGAGCGGCTCGCTGTTTCTGTAGAATCAGCGACTGGTCGCGACGAATGAAATTACCATCGGTCTGACCGTCCGAGTCGGGGTTGATCTGGTGATGGGTCGGGGCCTGGTCACGACTCGGGTTCAAGAACCGAGAGGGTTGGTCACATTGGCAGCACTGCCAAGGGCCCTGGCCCAGGAAACGGCTCAATTTCAAAGTTGCCAGCTCGATCCACCAGCTCCGACCACTTACGGCACGACGAACGTGTAGAATGTTTTGATCGCATATGGAACAATAGCCCATTCTCGTTATTTCGTGGACCATGCCTTCCACAATCCCAAACAGGAGTTCGTCGTGGCGAATCATTTTTGCCGTTTAACCATTCTAGTAGAGTGACTTCGGGAAATCCAGTTGTGCGTTGTTTGCGGAACCCTGGAAAGTTGTGATTGGTTGCCGCTGCCGGAAGGCAGTGGCCGTTGTATTTACCATTGAACAAGGCGATCGATTGACAGACCCATCCAGTGAAACACGGAATGTTGAAATAGAGCATGCCAACATGCGGCTGGACTCTTTTCTGGTCAACCAGTTTCCGCAATTCAGTCGTGCCAAATTGCAACGTGTCGTTGGAAAACAACGGGTCACGGTCGACGGAGCCGTTGCCAAATCGTCGTTGAAACTCAAACCGGGACAGCGGGTCGAGATCGTTTTGCCAAGCCCTGAACCGGTCGCTTCGATTCCGGAAGATATTCCCCTGGACTTGCTTTACGAAGACGAGCATGTGGTTGCGGTCAACAAGCCACCCGCGATGGTAGTTCATCCAGCCAAGGGGCATTGGTCGGGTACGTTAACGGCCGCGCTGGCTTTTCGTTTTGATCAACTCAGTCAAGTGGGCGGCGCCACCCGTCCCGGTATTGTTCACCGATTAGATCGTGATACGAGTGGTGTCATCTTGATCGCCAAATCGGACTTGGCTCACCAACATTTGTCAAAACAGTTTGAACAGCGTACGGTAGAAAAAGAATACTGGGCGATTGTTTCGCCGGGACCCGACAGAGACCGTGACAGGATTGACAAGCCGATCGGAGTTCATCCCTACCAGCGCGAAAAGATGGCCATTCGGGACGGTCACTCGACCAGTCGGGATGCGGTTACCCTTTACGAGGTTGCCGAGCGTTTCAACGGGTTTGCATTGGTGCGACTGTTTCCAAAAACGGGCCGGACGCACCAGATTCGTGTCCACCTGGCTCACGCTGGCAGTCCTGTATTGTGTGATCGCTTTTACAGTGGAAGAGCGCGAGTAACCCGTGGAGATTTTACAGGCGATCGCACCGATCAGGACGTTTTGCTTGAACGCCAGGCGTTACACGCGCGGGGAATTTCATTTAATCATCCGGTTTCCAGCGAGCGTATTACGGTCACAGCGCCTTTAAGGGAAGACCTCGAAAGGACGCTCGAGGTCATCAGGGCTAATCGGAGTTAAGCTTTCTTCTTGCCAGGTTTTGTTGGTTTTGTGGTCTCGAGCATGCCGGCTCGTTCAAACGCATCCTCCAGGAAGTAATTCATGTCTTCCGCATCTTCTGCGTGCAATACTTCGTAAGCCCGGGCCGGGTTGCGGGCGTGATAAAGTTGTTCGCGCAAATTGAGATCTCGGGTGATCGCGGTGGCAAAAGCGGCCAGGATTTCCAGGTGCAGGTTCCGTTGCGATTCGGGGGTCGCCAGTAGGAGCACGGCATGCACGGGCCGATGGTCCGGTGCACCAAGGTCCAGGCCGGCACTGCTGATGCCCAGGACACCCCGAATTTGCTTGTCGTCACCTGGCAGGATGGCATGGGGAATCATCAGGCCTTCACCCAGGCAGGTCGTTTCTTCGGCATCCCGTTCGAGAACCTGCTCAATGTACTCTTCCTGCTCGATCGTCATATTGCTTGTTTCATATAACAGGCCGGCCAGGCGACGTACGACTTCCTCGACCGAGTTGCCACTGAGATCGGTGACGATCCGCTGTTCCTGCAGGAAATCGAGCAACCGGTCCCGGTCTTTATGGTCTTCACCTGTCCGCTGCAAGGCAAACCGGGTGGCGCTGGGGCCCAGCAGCTGGTTGATCGCCAAGGCGGCCAACCCGACGGTTGTCACAATCCCTTCGATGCTCTGGAAATTTGGGTTTTCCTGAACCAGCAGGATCAGTCCGACGGCAACGCCACCATGCGGAATCAGTGCGATCCCCAGGTAATTACGTACATCTCTTGACATACCGGCGGCCCGCATTGCCAGGTAGGCACTGGTGAATTTGCCGGCCAAGCGGGCCACAAAAAACAGTCCCACCAGACCTGCCGCTGCCGGTACCTGTGTGAAATCGAGTTTCATCCCTGCCAGCGTAAAAAACACCGCAAACAGGACGCCGCTGATCGATTGCATGTACGCCTCGGTGGAACGGACGGTATCGTGCCGCAAATTGGTCACCACGATCCCGGCGAACGTACAGGCCAGGATGCCCGAGACACCCATTCCAACCGCGGTTCCCCAGGTTCCCAGGATCACGGCCACCATCACGGGGCCCAGGAAGGCAGGGCCGACGATGGTTCTTGTCAGGGCCAAGGCGACACAAGCCCAGCAGGCTCCCACCGCAAAACTGACTCCAAACTGAACACCGACCAGTCCGAGGGCATTGCCCCAGCCGGAATTTTCACCTACGAAGCTGGAAATAAAGACAAAGACCCCGACGGCTACCATGTCGATCAGGCCGATGGCCGCCAGCAGGGTCCGCGTCAGGATCCCACGTGCCCGGGCCTCCTGGATCACCAGCACGGTTGTGCCGGGGGCGCCGGCAATGGCGATGGCAGCCAACAGCAACCCCGACTTCATATCCATCTGCGAGCTGATCAAGGTTCCCACGAAAACCATGGACAGACCGACAATGGTAGGCGTAATCAACGTCTCGCCCAACATCAGGAAACCGATTCGCCGGCCCGCGTTCCGCAAGCTCGAAAAATACAGGGTGGCACCAACGGTAAAGGCGATGAAGCCGAGCACGAAACTCATCAGGGGTGTGAACCGGGTTAACGACTCAGCGTCCAGTCCGGGAAGCGAGAGTTGCCGCAGGATAATCCCCGTAGCGATCCAGCCAGTCACTTTGGGAAGACGTATCAAGGCGAACAGCTCGCCGCCAACGATCCCTGCCAGCAGGATCAGTGCTAAACCCAGTAAGGGGTCGTCGAATTGGATGTTGGTGAACCAATCGGACAATGCAGAAGGATTAACAGGGGTGCCCGTTTGCGTGGAATCAGCGACAGGGTTTGATGTTGAGTGCAGCATTTTTTCTGGAACTGGTCTGGCTCTTTTTTCCCGGTACGAACTCCCTCAAGAAACGGGCGCAAAGTGAAAGGATATCTCGATACGTTATTTTGTAAACCGTCTTGACCCCATTTCGGCGGTGGTCAAGCCGTGATTGATTTTCGCTCCCAATTAGTCGACTACTTTGATGCTCTGGATCATCTTTTTGAAATTGGCAGCCTGTTTGTCAATGGTTTTTTTGGGACCATACAATTTGACAAAGTACCTGCCGTCGTTGGCCGTTTCGATGATGGCGCCCAGCATTCGATAGTCCACCCGTTCGGTTTTTGGGCCGAACGGACCGCCCATTCCTTCCATGAAGTTGCCGCTAATGTCTACCATATGAACGGGCATTCCGTTCACCTCCATTTTTTCAGATTTGGTTTTCGACTTGGTTGTCGTGCCATCACTTTGTTTGAATTGTCCAATCCACCGGTCGATGTTCTGCTGGACGGAACCCCCCGCTGCCATCACGGTCAAGCGACCATTGTTTTTGTCACCTTCGACAGGAGCAATCTGAAATTCGGCTTCGATAAAATTGATCTTCGGTTTGATTTTTTTCCAGGCAGCTGGCGCCAACATCTTGACGTTGCCTTCTGCAACCGACACCTCGACGGGTGGTTGTTTGTCCTT
>JABACA010000231.1 GCA_014237975.1 Mariniblastus sp.
AAGGAATTATTGACATGCCGTTACCCACGGCGGCCGCATTCCAAGATGCCTTTGGGTCTTCTTTATGGGCTCGGCTGGTTTTGGTCGTGGGATTGATTGGCTTGTTAACCAGTTGGAACGGTTTTTTTCTGGCCGGTTGCCGGGTGCTGTTTGCCCTCGGTCGAGGACATATTATCCACCCCGTGTTTGGCAAAACCGATCCCAGGTACGGAACACCAACGGCCGCCATCCTGTTCAGCGCGGTGATTACGTTTGCCGGATCGTTACTGGGGAAGGCAGCCATTTTGGTGTTTGTCAATGTCGGTTCGCTCTGTATCGCCGCTGCATTCCTGGGCGTCGCCCTGTCGCTTAATCGGTTACGACCCACCTCGAGTGAACCTGTTAGTCTGTTTAAACGTATCCTGCCTTACATTGCCGGTGCCGGATCGATCTTCATATTGATGGCGATGAATGTGCCCGGCAGCCCGGCGATGCTACCCTGGCCGATGGAATGGGCCGTTTTAGGGGGCGTATTTCTGCTGGGACTCATCTTCTGGTTCGGCGCCAGCCGAATCCGATCCGAGATCAGCGAGTCAGACCGCCGACAACTAATATTGGACGAAGACGACTAGTTTCGAACTCGAATGATCTGGCTTCTTTTTTGGCGCCTAGTTAATATGGCAGTTGGAATTAAATCGTTTTGGAGTAATGGATAAATGAACTTGATCCACGTTCGAATCAAAAAAGGATTTACACTGGTCGAGTTACTGGTCGTCATCGCGATCATTGGCATTCTTATTGGCATGCTATTACCAGCTGTCCAGGCAGTCCGCGAGGCCTCACGACGCACATCCTGTCTGAACAATTTGCGTCAGATCGGCATTGCGATGCACAACTTTGAATCCTCCCTGGGCGAATTTCCACATGCGGGCGGAACGTCGGGTGAGTTTTGGAACGACGGCCAGGAGCTCAAACCATTGTATGGTTACGAGAACATGGGCTGGGGATTCCAGATACTTCCCTACATTGAACAACAAAACACGCGTGACCTGCGGAAAAGTGCCGGTATTTTTAACGATGGTGATCCCAATGAGGTCAGTCCGTCGATTATTGGAGTTCGGCAGAACCTGTATACCTGCCCCTCCCGCGGCGAGCGATTTGCGGTGCATCCCTGGTCGGCGGAACCAATCGCACTGGGTGACTACGCCGGTGTGATGGGACCGTGGGCCGACGACAACGGGGGCATTCCCGATTTTGGTCTCAATTTCAAAAGCGACGAATTTCCGACGACGAACCAACAGTCCAACGAACGGAAATACGTTTATTCCGGCATTATTGTCAAGGCGGGCCACACCTCTGTGGATGCTTCAACGATCAGGACGGCAGAGTATCCGATCGTTCGATTTGCCGATGTCTCAGATGGCGTTTCGAACACGATTTTGGTGATGGAGAAATCGGTGAATCGGGAATTTTACAATTTCGAGTTCACGGCGCCGTTTAGTGATTGGTGGGATGAAAGTCAGTATCATTCGGCCGACTGGTCTTCGATGCGAACGGTTTCGCTCGATGACCCGGATGATCCATGGGGTGGTTGGCGGGCTAACGTTCCACTCCGATCCGATGGCCGGGAACGTCCGGCCGATTTGATTGATGCAACCACCAATCGAACGAGGGAGATGGGATTTGGTTCAGCTCACGCCGGCGTTGTCTGTGCAACCCTTGGCGACGGATCGACTCTATCGATTGCTGTCTTTGCCGACCAAATAACATTGATCAACATGGGGCGACGGTCGGACGGAACATTTGCCACATTAGAAGGCGTCCGATAAACAGGATGCGGCCATCCTTGGGATCAACCCAACGGGTAGACTGTGACCTTCTCCGACATAACCGACAAGGCGCTATCTTGAATAATATTGTCTGGATCATCACGACAACCACTTTTCTGCTGTTATCTTTTACTGGTTGCAGTCGTGGGCCGAACGTGGATGACATGGTTGCCAAGGCGACCGATTCCAATGTCAAACGAGTGGCCAAGATGTATACAATTTTCATGAAAAGTCATGACTGGAAAGGTCCACAGAACGCCAACGAGTTAAAGGCCTTCATCAGCCGGCAGAATGCTGACCAGATGCGAGCCATGGGAATTGACCCCGACAACTTGGATGCCCTTTTTTTAGACGAACGCGACCAACAGGAGCTCAAGGTTCGCTGGAGCCTGAAAGGGGCGATGCGAACTCCACCGCTACCGGTCGTTTTCGAGGCGAATGCTTCGCCCGACGGTTTCTACCAGGTCGGTTTTACGGGAAGCGCTGCCAAGCAAGTCGATCAAGCCGAATACGATCGGATGTGGAAGGGTGAGGCGGACAACTCGGGTACGACACCCAACAGTCGTCGGTAGCAGGAATCCTGAAAACATGGCCGCCCCGAAAAAAACGCATTAAACGCGTGTCAGCCGCTTGATTAATTCGCCGTGTTGTGGGTATTGCTCCAACAAATCCGTTCGTTGTGGCAATTCAAAATCTTCGAATTCGAAACCGGGGGCGACGGTACAACCGACCAGCGAAAAGGAGCTGGTATCGTTGACGGTCGCCCCGAACAGGGAACCGGCTGGAACGACGTGCGACAGGGATTCCCCATTGCCGATATCGCGGCCAAGAACTTTCTGGGTGGCATTCCCCTCCACGTCAATCACGTGAATCGTCACCGCGGAACCATCGTAGAAATGCCACAGTTCGTCTTGTTGAAATCGGTGTAAGGCAGAAAATTCAAATCGATCCAACAAAAAATAGATGGCCGTACAAAAAGACCGGTCGCTACCAAAGCGTTCCGGCAGGCAGTTGGCAGTAACTGATTCCGATGACTTGTAGAGTTCGGAAAACCATCCTCCCTCGGGATGCGACCTCAGCTGCAACGACTCAATCCAGACCTTTGCGGTTGACATAAACGTGAACGACCTTTCTCCAAAGTGTTTAACCAGGGACCATCCATTTTTAACGGTTCTTTGCGATCCACTCGTTCCGCATACGATACACCCAACCGGCCATCAGCGCCAATCATCTGTACTGATGAACTGTTTAGAACCCGTTGAATTAAATGACGATCGTGGGTTGCAGTCTGTTAATGGCGAAAGTCCGGCCCGCAGAAAAGCGGGCTCCGCCATCACCGATCAACCTCCCAGTGATGTGTGGTCTGTTTTTCATGCAGATTGCTACCAGTCCAAGGCCAGAGTGCAGTATGATAGAGACGAATGGAACTTGTTCCAGCGACGCCCGATTTCCCCCTAATCGAGTCTAACGTGATCGAACGACGATCAATGACTGGTGACCCTGTCACGCCTTCTCCCGAGGATTCGGGTCAGGGTACGACTGAATTGCGCGACGCCACCCCTTACCAGGCAGCCTGGAATGATCGGCCGCCGTTGCCCGGCGAGGCACTGTACCAATACGTCAGTCGGGTGCGCAGCAATGTCGACTTGGTTTTGTGTGGACAGATTTTGGGTGCCGCCAATCCGTTTAAGGAAGGGGACCACGGTTTGGGGTTGGCCGCCAAGGATGAAACCATGCGGCAGCAGGCGCGGGAATTGATTCGCAATACGCCCTGGCGTCAGGTCGATTTATACCCACTTCACACCGACGCCGTGCTGGAGCTGATCAGGGCAACCACCGCCGCCGAGGCGGGGGAGAACAACCCGGCCGGCGAGACGCTTGGTGACTTGAAACGATTCCTGTTGGAATCGGGTGCAGCCACCATTCAGTCGGTCGCCGCCAGTTTGTCGAGCGACGTCATCGGTTGCGTTGTGAAGTTGATGGACAACCGTGAATTGATAAAAGTCGCCAGCAAAGTGTTCCATCCTTTGCCCAACAGTCGAATTGGCGCTCAAGACTATCTCGGCGCGCGGGTTCAACCGAACTCACCCACCGATCATCCGGACGATATTTTTTGGCAGGTACTCGATGCCTGGTCGTATGGTGTGGGAGACGTGTTGCTGGGAACCAACCCGGTCTCGAGTGAACCGGAGTCGGTGGTCAAGGTGGAACGGGTCCTGCAAGACCTGCTGGAAACCTTTGAGTTGACCGACGTCATGCCGCACTGTGTGCTGGCCCATATCGATGTCCAGGCAGACGTCGAACGGGAAAATCCCGGTTCAACCGAACTCTGGTTTCAGAGCATTGCCGGTACCGAATCGGCCAACCAGACATTTGATGTCAGTGTCGAAAAACTGAAAAACTACGCCGACGCCCGGACGGGACGATACGGTTTCTATTTTGAAACGGGCCAGGGAGCCGATTTTACCAATGGTCACGGCCTCGGTTTTGACATGGTACTGCATGAATCGCGCAAATACGGCTTGGCGCGAGGCCTGATCCAGCGGGTCAGCCAAGCGCGGTGTCGGGCCGGTTTGCCCGAAGCGCCCTGGATCCACGTCAACGACG
>JABACA010000232.1 GCA_014237975.1 Mariniblastus sp.
TGATTACCATCCGCGGGATCCTGCTGTTTACCGGGATGACAGCTCTCGCGCTGAGCGGCATTCAATGGTTGACCCTGTCCTTACCAGCCAGCCAGGTCTGGTGGGTAGCAGGGATCGGTTCTGCCATTAGCGCCACGTTTTCGTTGTTGTTTATCGTCACGGCCGTCGGTCGACTGATGCGTGATCGAGGGTTTTGGTTTTGGGCCTGGGCCTGGCCGGCAGCGATGGTTGTCCTGGCGACCATCATTCTCCTGCTTATTCAAACATCTGGATTTCGTGATCCGTTTACAGAAGACTCTTTCGTCATGGTTTTTTTACTTGGTTTGGTGCCCCTGACGTTTTCCCTGGTGATGCTGGGTTTTCTTGCCGCGTTAAGATTGCTGGGGTTCCGGATTTGTAAGCCCTAACCAGCGGTGCATCCCTGGCTCGACGAGGCTTGGCTACGGACCGGCTGTTGGCAAATTATTGGTCAGCGGGCTGTGGGTCCGTTTTTTCAGGCGTCACCATTCCCTCCGCCCAAGCCTTGATTCGCGCCTTTTCCTCATCCGACTGTTTCCGGTTGATCGAAAGTCGCCAGGTGTTGTTGGGGCGCGATCCCAGGGTAACTGCCAGGTTGATGATCCGGCCGCCGCGATTCACCAGGAAATCCAGTTCGTCACCCACCTTGTACTTATTGATCCACGAATCCAAAGAACTGCTCAGACGGTAGCCGTTAATGGCGATGATCTCGTCATCCGGATTCAAACCGGCTTCGGTCGCCGGTGATTCGGCCGTGACTGACGTAATGACGTTGTCGGCCGTCTTGGCACCGAGCCAAGGGATTTTCGAAGCGGTCCGTTGAGGGCTTTCGGTCGTTGGCGTTTCCGGGTCTACCGGTTTGTCCGCCTCATCGACCTTGGGTTTTTTGGCGGGTCGTGGGCGGCCGGAAAAATTCATTCCAAAATAGTCCAGCGCCTCTTCAAAATTCAGGTCGTCGGTGCGATCCACGGCTGAAACAAAGAACGGGTTAAGGTCACTACCTGCCACTTCCGAAGCGACCGCGCGAAAATCGGATGGCAAGTATCCGTTTTCCTGAAAGCGTTCAAACATGATTCGAATCACGTCGTCCAGGCTCTTTTGGCCGTCGGTCATGGAGCGGATCTTGGCGTCTAACAGAAAGGCAACCACGGCACCTTTGCTGTAGTAGCTGATTCGCGTGTTGGAGGCGTTTTCATCGGGGCGGTAAAACTTGATCCAGGTGTCATAGGATGACTCCTTGAGGCTCTGTTTTTTTCGTCCGGGAGTACTTTGGACGGACTGGATGTCTTGCGACAGGCTGGAGATCAATTCACGAGTTGAGAGCAGGCCTGCCCGGGCCAAGGCCAGGTTTTCGTAATAGCTGGTAACGCCTTCGGCAATCCAGAGAGACTTGGTATAGACCTCGTTTTCATAGTCGTATTTCACGAGAGGCTTGGGTCGCAGTCGACGGACATTCCAGGTATGAAAAAATTCATGACTCGCCAGTGACAGCCATCGCTTGTAACGACTCTTGTCACGGTACGTCCAACGACCCGTCATGACCAGGCAGCTGTTATCGTGTTCCAGTCCGCCTCCGCCATTGCCGATCACATTCAAGAAATGGTATTGCTTGTAGGGGATCGTTCCCCAGATTTTGTGATGGGCGTCAACCACTTTGGCCAGGTCTTTGGCGGCCTGATCTCCATCCCACTTTCCCTGTTCGCCCACATTGACCAGGAAGTGCTGAACGCCACTTACCTGGAACGGGTAAATCTTGAGGTTGCCTGCCACAATCGGGCTGTCAACAATTTCATCATAATTTTCTGCCGTGTATGCGTTTGCCGTTTCGGCCGACGGTCGTAGAGCGGTGGCCGATCGCTGCCAGTTTTTCGGCATCTTCAATGCGACCGTGTGGCGGGAGTCCATCAGGTCGGGAACCGTCAAAAACGTGGCGGCCCCATTCAGTACCGCGTACTCGTTGTTCACGAAATTGGTTCTGACCGATGCTTCGCGGCAATAGACGCGATAGTTGACAACAAACTGCTTCAAACCGGCCGTCTTGACTTGCCATCGGTTCTTGCGGGTTTTCTCAATCGTAAGCGGTTTGCCATCGACTGTTTCTGCCGAAAGAGTGTCAATGTTCCTGGCGTACTCTCGCACCAGGTAGGAGCCGGGAGTCCATGCGGGCAACATCAACTGGGTGGTTTCGCCTGCTGCCGGAACCCGCATGCGGATTTGGATGTAATGGTTTTTTACATCAGCCAAATCAACTTCGTAGGAAATCACCGGGTCATCATTGGATTGAGCCATCACCAGCGGTGCCCAACCGGTGGCCAACAGGAACAGCAGACTGTATGCGATGGAAAGTGGTTTCATGGTGCGAATCAAATTGTGTAAAAAGCGATTGAACTGTGCGGCGGTACCCAACGATCAGGGAAGCCGATACGTTGAACAGGAAAGGGTCGGATACTCTCATGATACCATGAGCCAACGCCACTTCCCTATTCGCCCGACCATACGAACACAGTATGCTGGGTTGGGCCCTGGGCGCCGATCACCAGCGATTGCTCGATATCCGCCGTTTTCGAAGGACCGGAGATAAAGCAGCCGAATTGGGGATCGCCAAAACCGCTACGATCGGAATCCAGGAAATGATAGGCAGCATGCATATTTTGTAGAATTTTGCTGCGAGAAACCACCAAAACGAGGTGTTCCGCAAGGAACCACACGGCGCGCTGACTGACTCCCCGGTCGCAAATCCAGACCGCACCGTTTTCCGCTACACCGAATTGACCTGGCAACACTGCGAGTTCCAGCTGATTCAACTCGGCTGGCTGGCTGATTTCATCCAATGCTAGATTACCCGGGAACCCATCGACCAGAGAAACGACCCGTTGGGAGTCCAAGGCGGTCGGCATGTCGAGATAATCTGCCATTTGTGAGAGGGACTCGATTTCATGAGTTGTGCCACCTACCTGCGTCACCATCAGCTGGAATTGGGCGACCGGGTCGGGAAAGGTCTGGAACGATTCCGTGGAGAGATCGGGTAGCGCGGTATCGGGGACAGCTTGCTGCCGAATGGCCGACAGGATCTGGTTACGACTGGTCATGGGTCTCCCGATCCTTCTTGTCTGCCCTTAATTGGTACAGTTGACGGAAACTCTTGCTCGGTGGTTCTGGCAAGTCGCGATCAACTCCCCATTTGTTGAACCGGTTGTACTTGATGAAGCGGGGAGCAAATCGCAATCCAATCCGTATCACCTTTCCTGCCTGTCGATACAGCCACGGCCGATTCATCACGAAGGCGACCAGTTTCATCTGGAATCGTTTGTTCCAGGAGAGTACTCCGGATTGGGCCAGCTCACTGCGCCAGTGTAGCAACTGGTGATGCAGGTCAATTTTGACCGGGCAGACGTCCGTACAGGAGCCACACAGGGAGCAGGCGAATGGCAGGCTCTTGTATTTTTCAGCATTTTGAGCTGGGGCCAGGATCGAACCGATTGGGCCTGGGACCGTCGTGCCGTAGCTGTGGCCACCACTCCGTCGATAAACGGGACACGTATTCATACAAGCGCCGCACCGAATACAGCTGAGTGACCGCCGAAAGTGATCGTTAGTCAGGATCTTACTTCGACCGTTGTCGACGATGACAATGTGTAATTCTCCTCCCGGTTTGGGGCCGTGAAAATGGGATGAATAACTGGTGATCGGTTGGCCAGTCGCCGAACGAGCCAGTAATCGTAGAAACACGCCAAGGTGCTGAATTTGTGGCACCAGTTTTTCCAGTCCCATGCAGGCAATATGCAAATCCGGCATCGAGGCGCCCAAGTCAGCATTGCCTTCGTTGGTACAGATTACCAATCCACCCGTTTCCGCCACGGCAAAATTGACACCGGTGATACCCGCTTCGGCTGCCAGGAATTTCTCGCGCAGACGGTGTCGCGCGGCTGATGTCAAATAGTCTGGATCGGTGGCGCCCTGCTCGGTACCCAGCTTCTCGTGAAATAACTCGCCCACTTCTTCCTTGCGGATGTGAATGGCCGGTAACACGATATGACTCGGTTTGTCTTTGCGCAACTGGACAATCCATTCCCCCAGGTCCGTGTCGACAACCTCCATTCCCTGTTTTTCCAGGTGTGGATTCAAGCAACACTCTTCGGTAAGCATTGATTTACTCTTGACCACACGGGTTACCCCGTGGGAATCAAGTATTCCATGAACAATCCGGTTATGTTCGTCTGCGTCTTTGGCCCAATGAACATGGGCGCCCAGTGCGGTCGCTTTCGCTTCAAACTGTTCCAATAGCTCGGGCAAATGGGACAAGGTGTGAGCCTTGATTTGAGCTGCCAACTCCCTCAGGCGTTCCCATTCCGGGACGCTG
>JABACA010000233.1 GCA_014237975.1 Mariniblastus sp.
GGCATGGAGCATCATGCTCAGGTTCGGATTGGCCGGATACAAAGCGAGACCGTCGAACGCGAGGGTCCGGAACGATTACTGGCCGGTTACGATGGGATTCTCGTACCCGGAGGATTTGGCGAGCGTGGCACAGAAGGCAAAGTCGATGCCATTCGATTCGCGCGGGAGCGGAACATTCCGTTTCTTGGAATCTGCCTCGGAATGCAGTGTGCCGTTATCGAATTTGCCAGGAATGTCGTCGGGTTGACCGGTGCCAACTCGACAGAATTCGACAAAGACACGCCTCACCCAGTCATCTGCTTGCTGGATGAGCAAAAGAACATAACCGACAAAGGTGGAACCATGCGGTTGGGGGCTCAAAACTCGGAATTGAATACGGATTCCAAATCATTTGAATGGTACGGTAACCGGATGATTTCAGAACGCCACCGACACCGCTATGAATTCAACAATGTCTATCGCCAACAGTTTCAGGCCCATAATCTGACGATTGCTGGAACCAGTGAAAACGACAGTTTAGTGGAAATTGTCGAAATCCCGGATCATCCCTGGTTTGTCGCGGTTCAATTTCACCCGGAATTCAAATCGAAGCCAACCGAGTCACATCCACTGTTCTCAGGATTCATTCAAGCTGCGGTACGCCGCATCAAGAGTTCAGCGGTTCCGCAAGTTTAATAATTAATACAGTAATCCATCCTAAAATTAGTGGGGAAAAATCATGACCGACCCGAATGAAGAACCCAAAATCATTGTTGACGACGACTGGAAAGAACAAGTTCAGAAAGAAAAGACGGATGCGGCTGCCGATGAGGAAACGGACCAGTCTCTGCCAGAATTACCTCCCGCTTCTTTCTCAATCTTGGTATCCACCTTGTCGACACAAGCCCTGGCATCCATGGGATACATCCCGGATCCCAGCGGTCAGCCCATGACCAATTTGCCGATGGCAAAACATTTCGTTGACACCCTTGCCGTACTGGAAGAAAAAACGAAAGGCAACCTGGACGACGAAGAAAGCAGCCTGTTAACTGAAACCCTGCACCAACTTCGGATGGCATTCGTTCATGCCAGCAATCCCACTGACCCGCCACCCAGCCAGACCGATTCCACCATCGAACTCCCCTGAGCCAAGAACCTTGTGGTGTTCGGCCGGCTGATGATGTCACTCATTAGCCAGGCTGCGGTCGGCAGATAAATGTCGACTGCGGTGGGTGAAGTGGGTGGGCCATGGCAGACCGCGCTATGTCCGAAAACTGCGCTATGTCCGAAAACTGCGCTATGTCAAACTACTTTTTGACAGCACAGGCAGAACTATCGGTCGCCGCAGTTCGTTGCATGATTTTCGGGTCGCCCAACTCACGCATCGCTTTCAAAAAGTTCCCGATCAGTTGGCTTTGGTATCGATAGGGATTCCAACAGACAGCAACCGTGCGCTTGGGAACTTCGCCTGAAAGCGAACGATAAACGACACCATTATTCGCCGATCCACGGCAAGCCATTTGCGGAATCAATGAAACTCCATGGCCCAGCGCGACCAGATTTTGCACTGTGATCAGTTGTTGAATTTGTGAAGTGGCCACCGGCTGAAAGCGCTGGTGGTTACAAAACGCCTGAACGTTCTCTTGTAAACAATGCGCTTCATCCAAAAGCACAAATGGTTCTTCGCGAATATCGTCTACTGTAATCTCCGGTTTACCAACCAATGGATGATTGGGTGGCAATGCGAGCAACAATTCTTCTTCGATCAGAGGTTCAATCGTCAGATACTTGGCCGAGGCGGGCATTGCCAGAATCCCAAGATCGATTTCCCCGTTGGAACATCGCTTGAGCAACGTCTCGGTAACATCCTCGTTCACAACAAAGTTGGCTTTACTAAACTGGCCGCCAATGGAACGAAGCAGGCCCGGCACAAAATAAGGCCCGATGGTTGGAATGGCTGAAATACCAATCCGACCCGTTTCACCATCATCGGTAATCTGTCGCTTGACGTCGTCGACCAGTTGCAGAATCTTTTCGGCTTGCTCGCGCAACACATGGCCTGCCGGTGTCACTTCAATCGAACGGCCCTGTCGCTCGAAAAGCGGTTGCCCAAGTTCTTTTTCCAACTTGGCAATCTGTTGACTTAGCGCGGGTTGAGATACCGAACAGTCTTGGGCTGCTCTGGTAAAACTGCCATGCTCGACAATCTTGATAAAATACTTGAGTTGACCGAGGTCCATGGCAGGCAACTTGAATTTAATATCGAATAATTTAGTTCGTCGTTTATATTATGGTCCTTATTATGGAGCTCCAACGCAAGAGATGCAAATCGGTATTTCCAGATTGCACAACTTTCTCGACCGGCATTCGAGGGCCGACCAACTACTCAACCATCAGCATTCGTTCAGCTGGGGATAATTCCCGCCAGGTCGACAACCATTAAAATAGGCTAGCAACCAACTGTTTCCCGGGTTTTTCGCGTAACGGGGGCCGACGATTGCCACAAATCCCCCGGCATCCAATAGAATATGGAGCTTCATGTGCGATTGAGAGCAAGAACAGTGATGAAATTCCCGGTTTCTTTTTTTAAAAATAATTCCAACCGCTCAAATCAATCTAACCAGTGGCGGCAAAAAAATGCACTGAAATCTGAGCCAAAATCTTGCCGGCCGCTCGTTGCCACCCTGTTGCTGATACTGTTGCTGGTATCGGCCACTGGCTGCAGCAATACAACCGATTTAACAGAAGAAAAACGAAATCGCTATCAGGTTGACAACAATATCTCGGCGTCCAAACTCGACCCCGAATCAGGAAAATCTGCCGTTCTAGATACAGAAACGGGTATCGCGATCGAAGTTGATATCGATTCATTAATGGCCAGGTCCAAGATGCTGGAGATGCGTTCCCGGCAAATATCTTTCCTGGACAGGCTCGCAGACCTTGCCACACAACAAAAAATCTCCGAGCGACTCCTGCAACTGGACCTCAATGAGGAACAGAGACTGTTTGCCGTGCAAAACATGCTGGTTGCTCTTCTACAACGAATTGCCACAACGGATCTCAAGGCTCGCGAAAATATTTACGAAATTATCCCCAACTACGTGGAGGACAAAAACGAGAGGATTCAACAGGCAGCTTGGAGCGCATTAACAACCGTCCAATTGGCCGATTATCTGAGGGTCGAAGATGCTGACTCAACCGAGCTCGATGCCACGATTGATCAGATGCTTACCAGGTTCAAGGACAACCCCCTGGTGACAAAGGAGCTACAGGGAGTCGTTGTACAACTGATGATCCGTAATCGGCGCGACAAGGCGCTTGAGATGATGGATAAGATCAGCAAGGTCTATGCCGACAGTGACAACCCGAATCTACAAAACATGTCGGAGGTCATCAAGGATCGCATGTACCTGACACAAATTCAATTTGATGTCCTTGCTGACAGAATACGGGAAGGCCAAGAAGGTTACCAGGACCAGTTCTTGGTAATGGTCAAAAAACTGGCGACCCGCAAGGACATGGGTAAAGAGATCTACCGGGAAATTCTTTGGGCCGAACGGTGGTTGGAAGAGATAAACCAATACGAGGACGCTGAAAAGATGCTGTCCATCCTGGAAGACAATCTTTCAAACCACCCTGACGAAACATTTCGCCAGGTCGTCACGGAGGATATTGCCAAGGCTCGCATTCGTCTTAACCTGGTCGGGAAACCACTGGTTCTCAAGGGGCAAAACCGCGCCGGCAAGTCGCTTTCGACGGAAGAACAAAAGGGCAAAGTCACCCTGGTAATTTTTTGGTCAGCCACGGAGCCCGGATCTGTCAAGTTGTTACAACAGTTGCTCCAGGTCTACCGTCGTTACCAACCTCGTGGTTTGGAAATTGTCAGCTATTGCATCGACAAGAACATCTCACAGGCAATCAGTATCTTTGGAAATCAAGCCCCTCCCTGGATCTCGATGTATCGCAATACGGGCGCGTCCGATCACCAGGGACCGGAAAAAGTTGGGGTCCAGCAAATTCCTTACCTGGTCTTACTGAACCGCGAAGGGGTTGCCGTCGACGTCAATGTCCCGGTTCGCAAACTGACAGGCGAACTGGAGAAGCTGTTAAAGCCTTAAGCTGTTAAAGCCTTAAGGTGGCCGTGCCCAGGCCGTGTGACAAAACGGATGGGTCCCCTCGGAAAACGGAACCTTCAATCACCCCGCCTATGCGGGTTCATCGCGCAAACGTAAATATCACTCTGCGGCGGCAACCGACTCGACATTTTCACCCGTGTTATCCTTTTCAACACCATCACTTGCCGCTTCACTTGCCGCTTCACTTGCC
>JABACA010000234.1 GCA_014237975.1 Mariniblastus sp.
GTCGCTTAACCAGTGCCCGCCGTCGGGCATACTCGGAGTAAACAGATTCAGGATCGCGATGGCAACATTGATCGCGATCAACGTCAATACAATCGAATTGCTAATCGCCGAGCCGCCCGTCCGTTGGCCGCCTGGCTGCCATTGTCGACCCCAGTCGTTCTGATCGCGGTAATACTGTCTGTCTTCAAGGCCCATTGATCGACTCTGTATCCCATTCATCTCGATTGGTTAAGGTCATTACATCCGCCCTGGATGACGTCGCCTTAGCATTCGAAACATTCACCCGCGGCATTAGTCCGATGCCGTATCATAGACATTAGGCCAGTGATTGATCTACTCCAACTTGGCCATCACCGGCATTGCCAGAGGAAATGCGTCGCGTATTGGCAGCGCAAAAAAAAACCGCCCTCAAAGAAAAGAGCGGTTTTAGGATATTCAAATCGGCCTGATCACGACCTGATCGGCTCCGTCACTGGCAGCTATTTTTTTGTGCTCGTGTTGGTCACTTTACCCGATTTCTGCAATTCGGCGTGTTGCTCGGCAACCTGTTTTTCCAAAGCGGCAATCCGCTTTTGCATTTCGTCCCAATCTGCTTGGAATTTTTGCCGTGCATCCTCAGCTACTTTGAGGTCATTCTCCAGACTTGCTTTGTCTTTCTCTAATCCGGCAATAATGTCCACCCGCTCGGTAATTTGTTCCTCGGTGTGGATGTTGACCTGTTCTTTGACTTGGTTGTCGTTTGTTATCTGCTTGGTTTCTTCAACAAACCGAGCCGTTAGTTGTTTCAGATCACTAAGCAGGTACGGGTAATCTCGTTTCCGTCGTACATAAATTTCGTTGCCGCGGGTGACATCCTCTCGTTGGTCAAACGGCTCGACGACCGACCCGTCACCCCGCTGATATCCATCAGCATTCAGCTGATCAACCAGGACCGTTTCGCCCTTGTCGAACGTGACCGTACCGGGGGCCCCAACATGCAAGTCAATCCGCACGGCATGTCCCAGCGGTGTAAACAAACCGTCATTCTGGAGATTACCGTCTGCATCAACTTGGTACGCGCCCGATTTCTTATCGAACTTGAATTCAACAAATACTTCTTCGGGCGGCGGTTCAAACCGAGGGTTGATCCGGGTCGCCCGATTGGCCTCGATCCAGTTCTCCCATTGGCCCCGGGTCAGACCGTCAAACGCGTAGCTGTCAATCAGCTTCTCGTATTCCGGACTATCGGGCGCCATGCCAAAGAGACTTGCAGGCATGTATTGGGTCATCAATTTTGTACGGTAACTCGAAATATCAAAGGCTTCGTCTTTGACATCCAAACCTTCGACTCGATGAAATGCGTCATTGCGATCGGAGGGCATTTTTTCGAACAACGTCCAGGTGGCAGAAGGCTTGGTAAATTCTGCTTCATTGGCCAGGAAAACCGGCTCCAGTTCGACCGAGTCGGGCGTTTCACCCGCCACGCTGACGGTTCCGATAAAAGAAACGGGCGAGCTTACCGTGCCGCTTCCGTCTTTCAAAGGCACGGGGCCATCCATGAATGCATATAGCTTGATGTCCTGCATCGCTCCGACACCTTCAGCGGCCGGGCGAGCGACCGGAAATTTAAAAACGCGGTTGTTACCCTTAACGGCAACCTGACCATGTTCCCAAACACGACCACGGCCTGCCAATTCGAGATTCAGTTCCTCGGTTCGACCACGCAGTGATTCGGGGCCATAGTTGACAGCATCCGGACCGTAGACCGCCTCCCGGGCGGCCGCCTCGTTTGTTTCAGCACGGTTCTTGGCCGCCATGGCTTCCTTCATATCGGCCGTTCGTTCCTGGTAGACCTCCGACGTCTTAACGGCCGCGCCGACGCCTACAATAAAGGTCAAAACGAGGAATACAGAATTAACCCAATGCCAAGTATTCCGCGCCGCCAATACAGCGAAAACAACAAGCAGGACAAAAGCGATACCTATGATGGCGTATGTCATGATTCCTCGGACACGTATCTATGCGTGCTGGTGCTGGTAAAGTTCTGGAGGGAGCGCAACTACCTGGAGACTGCACTCACTACATTCTACATCGGCCGCCTCAGGCAGATCGTTCGTTAAACCCGAAATAAGGCCAATTTGGATGATAAAATGGGCAAAATAGCCAGTCAAGCTTCTCCAAATTGCCATGACGCCATAATCGTTTTATTTTCGACCTCAAAGTTTGGGTAATCCGTTTCAAACGGATAATCCTGTCAAGAAGCCGATCACTTTGGCCCGAAAACCATGAATAAAGGAACAGTCCCTGTAACCGGTACATTTTATGATGCGCGCGCCGGCCCGAGGGATTGCCAAGACCGGACTTACAACGATTCAGGCCCGCAAGGACAAGGACACTCCGAGTCCAGGGCATTGCCCGTTTGGAGGCATCGAACTAGATGACCCATAAATTACTGGCTGAACGACAGCCGACAATCAGATTCTCGCATCTGGCCACCCTGCTCGGTCTGGTGATGCTGTTTGTCGTCGGAACATTCAGTCAAACCGGCTGCCACCGCGGGTTTTATCGCCGTCAGGCCGACGCCGATGCCCAGCGCTTGATCCGCGAGAAACAGAACGACCCGCGCTGGGCCTGCACGTCCGATGGCACCATCCTGATCAATCCACAGTCGCGAATGTTCGATCCTTTCTCGCAGGATCACCCGCCCATGCCGCCGGATGACCCGACGTCGAACGAGTTGATGCAATGCGTCGATGGACATCCTGGTTATCCCCTTTGGGAAGCCAATGGTAACACCAACTATGTCGTTAACCCGGAGTGGGAATCTTACTTGGCCGTCAACCCAAACGGCGAGGCGGTGCTCGATTTGCCGACCGCCTATGAATTGGCGCTAATCAATTCGACCGAATTGCAAGACGCCAGGGAATCACTCTACATATCGGCGCTGGACGTCAGCCTGGATCGATTTGGCTTTGAAACCAATATGTTTGCCGGTTCCTTGCTGGACTGGGTTGTGTCAGGAAAAGATACTTCCACTTTAACAACCCGTACCAACGGAACCCCGGGGGGTGGGACGAAACTTAGAAAACTGGGTACCGCCGGTGCGACATTCGCCATTGACCTGGCCAACTCGTTCGTGTGGCAGTTCAATGGTTCCAATCCGGCTGCCGTACGTTCATTGATCAACTTTTCGATTGCCCAACCGCTGCTGCGCGGGGCAGGACGCGATGTGGTAATGGAAGCGCTTACCCAAGCGGAGCGGACCCTATTGTCCAATGTGCGGCAGTTCGATCGATATCGCCGCGGTTTTTATCTTCGCATTACCACCGGCAGGTCCCCGGGGAACAGCCTGGCCAGCCGAGGAATCGTCTTGCCCGGCAGCTTCAACTCGAGTGCCAACGGCGGCTATATGGGATTACTGCAACGGCAACAACAAATTCGCATCGACGAATTTAATGTCAGCCAACTGGAAGATGTGCTGGAACAGTTTCGTGAATACTTCAAACGGGACCGCATCTCGGGTGTCCAGGTGAGTAACTTTGAGTCGACCGTCTACCAGGCACAACGCCGGTTGCTGGAACAAAAAACGGCTTACCAGAACCAGGTCGACACGTACAAGATCCTGCTCGGACTGCCTCCCACTCTCAACGTCGTGATCAAGGATGATTATCTCGATCGGTTCAAATTCATCAGCGATGGCATCACCGGACGGCAAACCAGCATCAACGATTTGCGGGTCTTTGCCGGGGAACAACTGAACAAGCTGGATGATGCTTTACCCAAAACCAGAGATGAGATTGCCAACTTCTCCTGGCCAGCCGATTTGAATCAGCAAATTCAAGGCTTGCTGCCGTTTATCGAAGAAGCGCAAGAAACCCTGCAAACTCTGCAAACCGTAGACAGCCAGGAGCTGGAGGCCGATTTTGATCAACTGGCTGCCGTCCGCGACCAACGAGTTGCCTATCTCGATAACCTTAAACAAGCCATTGAAACGGGAAAGTTTGCGGGTGAATTCGATGTCCGGGTTGATCCGGCCATGCTGCAATCCGAGTCGATTCAATCCCCGGATACACTGAGGGCAACGTTTGCCAAATTGAAGGTCAACGCAGCCTCAACCGAACAGTCGTTACAACAACTACTGGACGACACCAAGGACTTTCCAAAGACGCGACAAGGCCTGGACAACGAACAATTGTATGCCCTGGT
>JABACA010000235.1 GCA_014237975.1 Mariniblastus sp.
TGAGCTAGGCGAAGACTGTGCCAAGTGGCTCGAGAAGGGGGCGAGGTAGGGACTGCCTGAGCAACGACCGACGGTGCCGGGGTCCAAGGTGTAGCCTCCCCTGAACTGTTGGTCTAGCTCACTTATCAGTCAGTTGTGAAGCCGCTACGACCGAAGCAGGAGTGATCTTTTCTCGGCGCGGCGTCGGATTCGCTGACGGTACCACTCGACCTACCTGGGATGTGGTACTGTAGCCTAATTAAGTGAGCGGTAGACCGAGCTGATGTAGGCCCCGCCGCCTCCCGGGCCGCTTGTTTGTTCGCCCAGCGTCGCTAACTTCCAACACAAGTTCTCTCGTTAGGGAGCGATTGATCGAACGTTGTTGCGGCGGAGTTAGCTTGGTTGAAGTTCGTGTTAAACTGGATTTCTGGAAATGGGAAAACGTTTTAAGCCGATTTGACGTGCAGGTACAACATGATATCCGAACAGCCTCTTTTAAGAACAATTATTGGGTGCCTCTTGATCCTCGCGACATTGTTTTGTCATGACCGAGTGACCGCCAGACAGGTTGAGGAGCTCAACTTCCGCACGGCCATGACCAGGAAACAATTGAGTGAGGCCGAGCTTGTGCATCTGCTCAAAAACAATACAGCCTTGCAGCTGAAGCAGCTGGAGAGCCTCTCTGACCAGCAGGCAGAACTGTTGGGAACGGCGATTAGCGTTCGCATCGATAATATCCGGAAATTATCTGACCGTCAGCTTGAATTGCTGGGGCGGGCTCGCTTTTTGGGGCTGGATGGATTGAGGGAGCTCACCGACAAGCAAGCCCAATCTCTGGGGAATTGCAAAGAGGTCAGTCTTGCCTCGTTGAAATCGATCACACCCACCCAGTGCCAGTCACTACAGAACGTTGAAATGCTCAATCTGGACGGGCTGGAATCGGTTTCTGATGAAGTCGCTGAAGCTCTTGGAAAGGTACAGCACCTTTCGCTAAATGGCTTGCGGTCAATCACGCCAGAACAGATCGAGATGTTCAAGGAAACGGCTTCGCTTGAGCTTAACGGTTTGCCGACGATGACGGATTCGCAAGCCGAATCCTTCGGGAAGTTGAAAGGAGTTCACTTTTATTTGCGTGGCTTGCGTGAGCTGACGGATGGTCAAGCGGAGCAACTGAGCCAGAGTGGCAGTCTTTATCTCGATGGCTTAAAAAAAATTTCCGACCGACAAGCGGAAGCGTTCGGCCGAGTCGCTTTTCTTGGTCTGGACGGTATTACCGAGTTGAGCGAGACGGCCGCCGCTCATTTCGGGAACGTGCCGGTGTTGCATCTTGGAGGGATCAAAAAATTGAGTGAAAGTCAGGCGAAACACCTCGATCGATGCCTGTACGTGATCGGACCTGATGTCAAAAAGTGGCTCAAAAAATAATAGGCAAACGGTGCGCGAGCCTCGGTCAAGTCACGGTCAACACCGAACTTACCCAGTGGTATTACCTTGCTGAGGTAAAGGGTTCTGTGGTTTCGTTAGCGGTCGTCGTTAAGTTGACAATGGTGCAACTGAAATAATTTCGCAAACTGGTGAAACACATGTCATCAGACGGAAGCTGCATAAATAATGCATATGATGGCAACGTACCACGCAGCGGTGATGAAAAAAGAGATGATCGCGGCAACGAGTTGCCCGCGGGTAAGTTTTCGATAAACGACCTCGGCAATGACGACCATTGAAGAGAGGAGCATTGCGAAAATCAATCGCATGCCGTTTCCCCAGAATGAAATATCAATCATGAAGACAGACAATTGAAGTCCGAAAAATATCAGGATGGAATAGGGGCAGGGCCGGGATCGCAACGTAATGACGATCATGATCACGATAAGGGGTAGACAGAAGAAGGGGATTAACAAGATGCCAAGTTGTATCACATCAATGCTCGGTGTGAACAGCATTGGGATATCCGAAAACGTGTCGTAGCCATTATCGGAGAGGAGCCAAGAGTAGGTCGCGCACAGTGTGGCAACCATTGCCGTTAGCAAGAATATCGATCGAAGTTTGAATTGGTTCTTCATGTTCCATCGCGCCTACGTCATTTTTTTAACCGTCCTTCAACGATTACCAGCGAATGGGGGGGGAGCCTGGTTCTGCCATCCTTGAAGGTCAGCATCATCTCCTGCGGCACCACCCGATTGGGGTGTTCGATATCATTGTAGGCATCGGGGGTGTCGCCCGTCAGAACGGTGGCCCGGTAAGTGCCGTTGACCGGCAAGTCTCCCATTTTCAGCGTGCAGGTAACTTCGTTGGAAGGGTGACGATTCATGATCGCCACCGACCAGTTTTTTCCCGAATCATCCACCGTGGCGATCGCATCGACCATGGCAACCGATGACGGGCCATGGGTGAGACGGTCCGAGTCGATTTGCGTGCTGGCCACATTCGCCTCGAGCAGATTGGCGTACATCCACATCGTGTGAAAATGAGTCCGCTTAACGATCCCCTCTGGATGAACGTAGAGGGGGCCAGTCTGGTTCACCAGGCAGGCGACGTTGGCCATCGTGACATCCTCGGCGTTGCGAAGGCAGGCGTTAAAGAACGAGGCGCAAAACAGCGCGTCGGCCATCGTGTAGAGAGACGGCTCAAGGCTTTTATCTCGGTCTTTGATCAAGGCGATAATTTCCGGATTCTGGTAATCGACCTTTCTCGCCTGGTGACCTGAAAATCCCGGATGGTGCCAGGAACGCAAGTTCCATTCATCAAAGGCGATCTTGATCTGGTCTTGCATTTTGGCATTGTCGATCGATTGGACGACGGCGCTGATGTGGGCATCCGGCTTTTCGGAGAGCATCAGGCAGTCGAGGTAGTCGGGCGTTTGGTGTTGCTGAAAGTTTGGGATCCAGTATTCGTGCACCGACAGGAGGTCCAGGTACTGTCCCGCCGTCTGGAACAGATACGGGTCGATATGGGCGCGTGGCCCGTGGGACCCCGAGCATGTCACCAGGATACTCGGGTCGACCTTTTTCATCGCTCGGGCCGTGTCGCGAACCTTGTCGATGTAGCCTTTTCCACCCTTTTCGTTTCCGACACTCCAAAATTTCACATTGAACGGTTCGGGATGTCCGTTCTTTTTCCGCATTTCGGCCAGTTCACCGGTCGCCGAGTTGCAGTAAGCGACCCAGTCGGCCATCTCCTCGATGCTGGCCAGGCTGTTCTGGCAAATGTACGGTTCCGCGCCGACGCGGCGACAGAGCTCGATGAATTCGTGGGTGCCGAACGTGTTCGGTTCCGGCACGCCCCAGCGGTCGTCATCATACGGCTGGCGATTGTTACCGATCCCCTTTTTCCAATGGTAGCTGTCCACAAAACAGCCGCCGGGCCAGCGAATCACGGGCACCTTCAGTTGCTTGATAGCCTCGATCACATCGAGGCGAAACCCCTTCTCGTCGGCCAGGGGGGAGCCAGGTTCAAAGAACCCTCCGTAAATCTGTTTGCCAAGATGTTCGATGAAGCCGCCGAAGATCATCGGGTCGTAGGTCTTTGTCGGTTCATCGGTGGCGATAACGATTGTCGCCCGGTTTGGCGACGATTGCGCCACGACGTTTCCAGGGGCAACGCAAAGGAAAAAAACCATCAGAGCAACGGAATTGAGAATCGCTTTCTGCAACATGGATTGCTTTCTGTCTCTTGGCAAAACGTTAAGGCCCGTGGCACTCCATTCGCCACACGCCATCATGATAACGGAAGCGACGTTGGTTTTCATTGGGCCAGCGCAAACGTCTGTTTTGCCGCAACTAGCCAAGTTCGAAGGTCGTGACGCCGTAGATTTTCTCCACAGCGATGTTCGGTTTGTCTTGCGTGTACATCCGCGCGGTCTCGAAAACTTTTCGCATCCCGCGACGCTCGGCAAGGTCAACAGCCGCCGCGTTCGTTTCAGGAGTATCCAGGTAGAACGGTTTGTCGACAGGAATATCGGCAATCAAATCGTCGATGAGTTGTTCGGCCGTTGGGTCGTCTTCGGCGTACAAGGGGCCAATCTTGTAACCTTGGCGACAGGGGCGGATGACTCCAAAGGCTGTCATCGCGTCGCCGTCAAACGTGCCGCGAGCGCTGGCACCAGGATAGGCAAGCCAGGCTTTGAGAAATGCCGTGCGGCGAGCTGGAAACAGTCGGCGAT
>JABACA010000236.1 GCA_014237975.1 Mariniblastus sp.
GCTCGTTGTCGATCCGGTTTGTGGCATGACGGTGGATCCCCAAACTGCGTACTCGGTGGTCGTTGACTCCCAGGACTACTTTTTCTGTTCGACCGGGTGTCGTGACAAATTTGTGAATTCTCAGAATACACAACAAGGCTCTCTAGAATCTAAGCACCCTGAATGCGAGTCCGTGGTCGAGGTTCCATCGGAGGGTTACTACTGTCCAATGTGTCCCGGGGTGGTAAGCGATGTGCCCGGAGATTGTCCCAAATGCGGGATGGCGTTGGAGGCCGTTGCGGGCCCGGTGCAAACGGAGACGGTCTATACGTGTCCGATGCATCCCGAAATCCAAATGAACCATCCCGGATCGTGTCCGATCTGCGGGATGGACCTCGAGGCACTGGCCCCTCAACCGTCGTCGGAGCACTCCAGTCCGGAATTGGAGTCGATGAAACGTCGGCTGTGGGTGGGAGCCGGCCTGTCGCTTCCCGTATTTTTGTTGGCCATGTTGCCGATGGTGGGTGTCCCGGTCGACCGCTGGTTTGGCGGGCCCGTCTTCTCGCGCTGGATTCAGTTCGTGCTGGCCAGCCCGGTCATGTTCTGGTGTGGCTGGCCTTTCCTGGTGCGCGGGGCGCGGTCCGTCGTCACGGGTCATTTAAACATGTTCACGCTGATTACGATCGGGGTGGGAGCGGCCTACCTGTATAGCGTGATCGCCCTGCTGGTGCCTGATCAGATCCCCGAGTCGTTTAAGGAAAACGGCGTGGTGGCTGTCTATTTTGAGGCAGCTGCCGTGATCATTACTTTGGTCCTGCTGGGCCAGGTTTTGGAACTGACAGCCAGGCATCGAACCAGCGGCGCCATTCGACAATTGATGTCGCTGGCTCCCAACACGGCAATCGTCATACGGGACGGGCAGGATCTAGAAATTCCAGTCGAACAGGTGCAGCTGAACGAGACGCTCAAAGTCCTGCCGGGGGCCAAGATCCCGGTGGATGGCCAAATCAGTCAAGGCGGCAGTAGCATTGATGAATCGATGATTACGGGAGAACCATTGCCGGCGTCCAAGTCGGTGGGAGACGAAGTGATTGGCGGGACGGTCAATCAAACCGGCGCGTTTCAAATGACTGCCTCGCGGGTTGGCAGTGGAACCGTACTTTCCCAGATCGTAAAATTGGTGGGCGATGCTCAACGTAGCAGGGCCCCGATCCAGAAAATCGTCGACTGGGCTGCCGGTTGGTTTGTGCCGGGAGTCCTGGTGTGTGCCGTGCTGACCTTTGTATTTTGGTCCCTGTTCGGACCGGCAGAATCGCGAATGGCCTATGCCCTGGTCAATGCTGTTTCGGTACTGATTATTGCCTGCCCCTGCGCGCTGGGATTGGCGACGCCCATGTCGATCATGGTCGGTGTAGGACGGGGTGCGTCGCTGGGAATATTGATCGCCAATGCCGAGGTGTTGGAGACATTGGAAACGGTCGACCAGCTGGTGGTTGATAAAACAGGCACTCTGACCGAGGGCAAACCGCAACTGGTTTCCGTCGAGATAGCGTCGGCTGGTAACCTTACTGAATCGGAAATATTGAGCTTGTCTGCGAGCTTGGAAAACAACAGTGAGCATCCTTTGGCCGACGCAATCGTCTCTGCGGCGCGTCAACGTAAGCTTGATTTCACCAGCGAGGTAGAGCAGTTTGACTCCATTACTGGTGGCGGTGTCGAAGGGATAGTGCAACAACGACAGGTAATCATTGGAAACCGGAAACTGTTAAAACAGCGCGAAGTGCAAGGTGTTGACCAGTTGGATACATCTGCAGTGCAATTGCAAAAGCAGGGAAGCACGGTGATGTTTGTGGCCGTCGATGGCGATCTGGTCGGTCTGTTGGCCGTGGCCGATCCTGTCAAACCTTCTGCATCAAACGCCATTGGGGCGATCCACCAAATGGGAATCGATATCACCATGTTGACCGGAGATAATCGAAATACGGCCGAGGCGGTTGCCCAGCGCTTATCGCTGGATCATGTATTGGCAGATGTTTCGCCGGCCCAAAAACATGAGCATGTTGAACAGCTCCAGCAAAAAGGGGCTGTTGTTGCCATGGCGGGTGACGGGATTAATGATGCCCCTGCCTTGGCCCAGGCCAACGTGGGCATCGCCATGGGAACGGGAACCGATGTGGCGATTGAAAGCGCTGGGGTCACGTTGATCCAGGGGGACCTGGCGGGGATCGTCAAAGCGATCCACCTGAGCCAATTGACGATGCGCAATATTCGCCAAAACCTGTTTTTTGCATTTGCCTACAATGCACTGGGGATTCCGGTGGCGGCTGGAATCCTGGTCCCCTTTTTGGGAATTCATGCGCTGCTCAGTCCAATGATTGCGGCGGTTGCCATGAGTTGTAGCAGTGTCTCGGTCATTTTAAACGCTTTGCGATTGCGTTCACTCAAGATCGCGGGTGTACGATCGGCCGGCCGTGAAAATGTACAGGCCAGTGGTGAACAGGGTCTGCCGCATTGAAACCTCCCGGTAGATTGGATAAATTCAATGCCTTCGGTTTCCCATTTTTTTACCCTAGATGATTTGAAAGCGCGGTATCCAAATATGTCTACGTTTGTCGCTATTGCTTACGACGATCAGTCCAAAGCGGATGAAGTTCGCTTGGAACTGATCAAGCTACAGTCCGATTATTTAATCGAGATGGAGGATGTGGTTGTTGCCGTCAAGGATGAAAATGGAAAGGTCAAACTGCACCAAACGGTTAACCTGACGGCTACCGGGGCCCTGAGCGGTGGATTTTTTGGCATGCTGATTGGCATGCTGTTTTTCAATCCATTCCTCGGTTTGGCGATTGGCGCGTCGGCTGGAGCGATCTCCGGGGCGCTCACGGATGTGGGTATCAATGACCAGTTCATGAAAGATCTGGCCAATAACTTGAAAGCTAATTCGTCTGTCCTGTTTGTTTTGATTCACAAAGTGACGGCCGACAAAGTGGTCGAGGATGTCAGCCAGTACGGGGGGACCGTGTTGAAAACATCGCTCAATCACCAGGATGAAGAAAAACTGCAAGCCGCCTTGGACGCGCATGCGACAGCGAGTGAAGCCGGGGACGCTTCCCAAGCTTAAAGGACAAGCTGAATAAGGGATGGGCATCGCCCGTTCCTTATTTAGTTGCCTTGGCCTTGGAACGGATCATCTTAAACGTAATTGGCTGGGGCAATTCGACGGTAACAAGCATTGTGTCCTTGTTTTCCATCTGATGCCGAATGCTGAGTAAGCCCTCTTGGCCATCGGGACTCGTGAATCCGATTCCCAGTACGGCGTCCTCGTTATTGTCCACGTTCCATTCGCCCAGATAGGAACCGCCGTCGCTGTCGGCACCCATTAGAAAGATTTTACCCGTCTTCGCATTGACTCCCATTAAAGAAACGGTTTCTTTCTGCCCTTCCTTGCTGGTCCCCAATTCTACGCTGTAATCCAGGGATCAAGATGTTTCTCGATCGATCGGATGTCGATCCGGTCGGTTGTTAAGTTGCAGAGCCTACTTCGGTCCAGTTACAATATCGGGACCGTCTGGAATCCTGTTAGCTGGATGGATCACCTTGGTTTTATTAAGGAATGACAACATGAGTGTTTGTTTTTGTGTCCGATGGTTGGTGCCTGTGCTGGCGGCAGTACCGCTGATGTTCGTAATTGGTTGGTTCACATCGGAGCCGTTACAAGGCCAGGATGTTGATGCGGTCCAGAAACGATTGCTCAAAGCGGTTGCCAAACAAGAGCTCTCCCTCGAACAGGCGGCCATGATGATGCGGGTTCTCAAGGATTCATCCAACCAAGGTCGGCAGCAACAAGGTCGGCAGGATCAAGGTCGGCAGCAACAAGGTCGGCAGGATCAAGGTCGGCAGCAACAAGGTCGGCAGGATCAAGGTCGTCCGATGCAACAGAACCGTCAAGGTGGGCCGCAGCGGGGACCCGATCGTCGATCGTCGCAAAACGACATGATGAAACAATTGGAGCGCGCCTTCCACGACCGCATGCGTGAGATTGACGAGGCAGTCCGCTCCGGTCAAATATCGGAGGACGATGCGAACCGCCAGCGGGAAGAGTTGGAACGCCATGTGCGTACCGAACAGCAGCGGTGAGAACGTGAACACGAACA
>JABACA010000237.1 GCA_014237975.1 Mariniblastus sp.
CCTTGTGGCGTTGGGTTGTGCTGCACAATGAAGTTGTACCAATCGAGTACCCAGACGTTTCCATCGGGACCAACCTCCGCCATGATCGGAGCTGTCCATTCATCATTGCTGGCAAACAGATTGATCGGGCTGCTGGATTTCATACCAGCACCGTCACGCTCGATCACGAAGGTACCGACAAGCTTGCCCGTTGGCCCACAAACAAATGCCGTACGATTCCACCAGGGCTGCGGATAGTTGCGAGCCGTATACAAAGCGTGTCCAGCGGCTGCGGTGTAGCCCCCGTGATGATCGACCTGCCGAACTTTTTCAGTAATGGGTTGGAATAGATGTGTGTCGGCGATCGTGCCTAGGCGAAGTGATGCCGTCCAGCCGCGCACTCGTTCGTAGTAACGGTTGGCAATCGGCATAAACACACTGGGGTTCCGGTTCGCTGTCGAACCGAAGATCAACCCTTCTTCGGAGATACCCAGCCCCCACGTATTGTTGTTTGTCGATCGTATGAATTCGAGCTTTTCGACTACCGGATCATCGTCTTGTGAGAGCCTGAATCGGAAAAATCCCATGCGAAATGCCGGTTGCTCCATACCGTTGATGACTGGCGACGACGTGTTGTATCCCTGCATCGCCCATATCCAATTATCCAACCCATTACGAAAGTTGCCCACGCCACCGTGAGTGTCTCCGAGTGTCCAGTTGGACATCAGTACTTTGCGAACATCAGCTGTACCGTCGCCCGTCGTATCTTTCAGGTACAGCGTTTCGGTACCGTTCTGTACGACAATTCCACCACGATGAAAGGCGATCGCAGTGGGAATACTCAAGCCCTCGGCAAATACCGACGACCTATCGGCGAGGTTGTCGCCATCGGTATCCTCAAGCACACGAATACGATCGCGGCCACTTCCTGACTCACTCAGTTCATTGGGATAGTCGACTGTTTCACAAATCCACAAGCGACCTTTTTCGTCCCAGTTCATCGCGATCGGTTTACCAACAGGATAAGCGTCCGGTCTGTCCTGCTCCTCTATTCCATGGATATCATTCTCATCCGCAAAGAGCTCGACGTGAAAGCCTTCCGGCGTCACGATGTGCTTGATGGACTTTTCTGCCGGGGACGGTCGTTGCATCAGTTTGATTGGTTTGCCTAATCGACCCTTGGAACGATCAGCGTTGTAGTTGGGTATCTCCGGCCCGACATCCATATACTCAAACGGCTGTAAGTCACCGGAAAGTTTCTGCATCGGCGGTAGCGTCATCGCAACGGACAGTGCAGCCGCGATTCCCGTCTCACCTGCGCCGCATGCCCAACGGATCCCTCGCTCAAGCAGATTATGAAAATGCGGTTGGTCCCACGTGTGACTATCATGTCCCCATGCGGTGTAGAACACACGTCCCGTGCCGTGAGTACGAATCCAAGTCCACGGCTCTCGCGTGTTGCCATTTGACTGTGCTCCGCCGGCACGGTATTCCAGCACCAAGCGATTCTGCTCATTGTGCTTGTGGTGGACATAGGTTTCATCAAAACTCGTAAAGGTCTCGTAACCTTCTAAAATTGGATGCTCCACTCCGGCTGACTGAGTGGTCATCTCGCCTTGGCCGTGGCTTTTGAATTGACCTCCCATTAACGCGACAACTTCGGGCGAATTACGAAAGCAAAACGTCGCACAATGAATCGGCACAAAGCCTTTCCCCGAGGCAACGTAATCAAGTAGTGCCTTGGCATGCGACGGCTTAATGGTATCGATGTTGGCGTAGAGCACGACACCATCGTAGTTACTCAAAGACTGGGCATTGAGCTCGTCAACGTCTTCGGTGTAGGTGAGCTTGATGCCCCGCTCTGCCATGACTGGTTCGATAATCCGGAACCGCAATGAGGGCTTGTGGCCTTTTTGGTCACCAAGAAACAGAAGCTTAACGTCATTGTTAGAAGCAAAGGCCGCCACGTGGCCAACAAAAAACGCCGAAAGAAAGCAGAACAATCGAAAGCGATAATTATGGGCCAACGGCTTCCGGTTGTTCGCCAACAAACCCCCACACAACATAGTTATCACCAGACGTTTCGTCATATTATAATGAGAGAGTAAATGTTGCTTGACTCCAAAAAATTTGGTTTGCCGGGTTCCCATCGTTTGTTTCTCTCCAAGAGATGCATCTGCAGTGCTTTGATTATGGATTTGCCGGACAATCGATTGAGGCTTCTTATATCAAGGTTCTTATCAACGCTCTCTCACTTTGTGTTCATTCTGGGCTTCCAGGCGACAACTGTCGATGTACAGGTCTTTGAATCTGCCTTGTGCTTGAGCCTGAAAATGAACAGATCGCAGCCAGTCGTATTTTTCGGGGTTCCAGGGCAGGACCAGTTCGCCAGCTACCTGCACCCACTGACCGACTTTCAGAGATACCGGGTCGATGGTGACGGCATCGACATATTGTTCGCCAGTTTGGCGATTGACCTGAATGAATTGTAGTGCCACCTTACCAACGCCTTTGCCGCTGCCAATCCGCATCCAGGCCGAAAGCCGGTAGCGTCCGCCGCCGTGCTTCTCTACTTCTTTTGTTACCTGCTGACTCACGCGATTCCGACTATTGAAGTTGTCCACGGGCTGACAGGAAAAGCGACCTTCCTGTGATGGCACAACCGCCGCACCGACCTGCCGCCCGTTCCAGGCAAAGCCAGCGATCTCGAAGCCTGGGTTCTTCAGCAGGTTGCTCGGGTCAGGACGAATCTGCCCAGCATCTGTCTCGATGTCCGATGAGTACGTCGCCATGGTTTTACCATCGCGTATGATTTTCAGGTTCTTGACGAAAGCCAGAGTGAAATTGCGCGGTGAGAAATCCTCTATCCAGCGGTCGCCCAGTTTGATGTCTTCGAAGGTGACGCTCTCGATGATCGATTCCGGCCCGCCGCCGGTAATCTGGAAGGGATGCCCGTTGTCCGTCAAGGCAGAGATATTTTTCAGTAACACGTTTTTGAAAGAGCAGGGATACTCAGGCAGGTACATTTTTATAATGGGTTTGTTTTGACCAGGATTCTCGATCCGGAAATCGCGTATACCCACACCATCGATCCAACGATTCTCTCCGATGCCACGTTGATCAATGATAATCCCACCCCACGTGCTCTTGTTATAGATAGAGTCGCAGTCTTCAGTGATGCTGTTGCCAGGCGTTTTCTGACCGCCCTCCGCCGTAAAGATCATGTCAACTCCGAACGTATCGTCACGCCAGTAGACCATCCGCCGGAAGCGAACCATGTCTGCGGATCCTGCGATGTAATGCGAGTCGTCCTGCCCATGGATGAAGCAGTCCTCGGCGATGCCGCTGCCGAAAAAGTGGATGCCGTCGGTGTTCGTACGCCAGTTGTGCGTCTTGATATTACGAAACACGGTCGGACGCTTTGGATCCTTGCTGCCGCCCATCGAGGTGTGGTACGGGCTGTCGATGAAGGTGAGTCCCTCCAATACGGTGTCGGATCCAAACAGGTGGATAGGCTTGCTGGCCGTCTTCTGCTCAACCTCGTACCAGCCGATCTTCCGCCCAGAAATCACACCCAAGCCAAAGACCTTGGCCTCGTCTGCGCGGTTCCGGAAGCCTTCGCCGAAGCTGCCGTCTACCCAGGTATCACCGGGGATGTAGTACCGCTTGCCGGGGCGTAGGGGATGCGCCTTCTTGCCGAGATCGTGAACACCGGACATAAAGTAGAGGGTCTGCCAATCACCCTCTACTGGCGGTTGGGTACCGGGGTGAACCTGCACCACGCCCGGATCATCAGGTTGCGGCTTATCTGTCAGGTGCGGCGAGGCGAAGACGGTTATCATTTCATCCGTCTGACCGTTGATCTCAACGGCTACGTTCACTGGTACCTGCTTGCTCCTGGCTGTCGTCTTCTCGGCAAAGCGCGGCTCTACCTGGAAGCTGACGGAACGCTTGTCATCACTGATCACCGGCGTCAGTTGGCGGGAGATAGGTCGGATC
>JABACA010000238.1 GCA_014237975.1 Mariniblastus sp.
CATGAACTTGCTGTTAGGCACGATAATCTCAAGGTTTTCTCCGGTCTGTATCTTCGTGCTTCGCGCACCAATATGAATGATATTGCCATGGACGCCGTCAATTTGCACCAGGTCGCCTACGCGGACAGGTTGTTCGCCCAACAAGATCAAGCCGCTGATGAAATTGTTGAGTAATGTTTGACTACCAAACCCGATAGCAATCGCGGCAGCGCCACCAAAAAACGTAAAGACGGTGAGCGGGATGTTGAGCATTTCCAACGTGAAAAAAGTAAACAACACGCATAGCCCATAAAACGTGATCGTCTGTAACGCCAGGGAACCGCCTTCCTGGATCCCCAACTTCGGTAACATTTTTCCACCGAAAGCGCGACTCAATTTCCGAGCTACAAACAAGCCGATAATCAGAAGCAATAACGCCGAGATGAGTTTGCCAATCGAGATCTGTTCTTCATCTACCTCGATCAACTCATAGGCCCACCAGTCTTCACAGTTGTCGAGAATCGCATTCCATGTCTCACTGGCTGGGTCGACAGCCGTTTCATCCTGCAGTTCCCCTCCCAAACGATTCAGTAATTCATTGGTGTCATTCAAATGGGCCAATCGACTGTTGCCCAGCGTCAGCAGTTCTTCAACCGCCGTCAATCGCACCTTCAGCCATGCCAAAACCGGATCTCCGCTGGCTGCCTTTTCATCAATGCGGTCTTCCAAGTCCGACTTGAAGCCATGTGATTCCTGTAAATGCAACCGCACCAGGTCTTGGTCATCCCGCAGCCGCTGTTTGAACGTCTCCGTAATATCACTGGCGCCTTGAAGTGATTCCGTGGTGGCTAACTCCTGGGCTATTTCGTACCTTTTCTTCCAACAAAACTGAACCACCACTAATTCTGCCAAGGTGGAGTTGATGTACGAGACTCTTAGCCGCAAGTTCTCCCTCAACAACTCGATCGTCCCAAGTAGTTCGGCTCGCTGGATCGTCGTCAAGGAATCGTCGGCCAGCAGTCCATCAGCCTGCTTGCCGTCGAGTTCCTTGTGCAGCTCTTGAATGTCATCCAACTGTTGACGCAAATCGGATTCCAGTTGGCGTACTTTCCCAAGTTGTTGCGAAAGATCTTCTTTTGTAAATACGACATGTTGTTCGATCGTTTCATAGACCGACGCCATCGTGTCCAGGCGACGCTTGGCAACTACCAACTCCCTTTTGTGGTAGCGTTTTTCCAATACGATTTTGTCGATCGTTGCCCGGTTGATTTTGATTCCCAACTTGGCTTGATTAATCTGTTTTTCGATTTTCTTCATGGCCACCGAGGAATCGTCTGGGTCGTACGACTCGGTCAGTTGACGCCGTTTGCGGTCATTGGAAGTAAATCGGGTATCCACGACCTTCTGTAGCGACTCGCATGATTTGATTTCTGCTTCAATCGTTGCCACGCGGGAGGTCTGTTTTTCAATCGTATCTCTAAGTTCCTCGAGTTCTGTAAACGACGCATACCGGCCCGTCGCAATTTGCTGCTCGCGGTACCGTTTCAGCTCGGTTTCAATCGCTTCGTCTTCGGATTCAATATCCCTCTCTGTGTCCAGCAAAGCCTGATGCTGGGCATAGATCAACTCGAGATATTTGAGTTGTTCGGTTTCCATCGCATAGGACTCGACCAACCACTGATTTTCTGGCGAATTACCAACGGCCCGAATAGCGATTTCCAATGAATCGAGTTTGGCTAAAACGTTCGCCCGCATTTCTTTCAAATCACCTGCACTGAGCGACGGCAACGATGCTTTTTTTGAAGCATCACTTTCGATCGAAATGGGCGCGCTTTGCCCGGGCAGTGACTGGCTGGAAAAAAACAGAGTTGTCAGGCAGACAACCAGTAAACCAATCCACCCACCGTTTGCTGACAACGAACATTCCGATCGCTGCGAAACGCTTTTGTCGTGACGAGATGGCAGATGGAGATATTTCCACATGGCTGCAAATCCCAAAAGTTGAAAGAAATTACGATGAAGCAAGAGCCACTTACTGAGCAAGCAATCCAAGCCAAGCTGATCGACTACCGCCCGTAGTAGACCTGTTACATCGGTGCGGTCACCCGTACTTGATACGGCAACCTTTGATGTCACTTGGGAACTGACCCGAACCGACGGATCGACGATCCATCTTGCTGCTTCCGATTCACGATGGGTGCGCGAAAATGGGCACTTCAACTTAATCTGCATAGCATCCTTGCTTTCAGACAATTGGCGTTTTAAATCTCGCCGTTTTGAAAGCGAAACCGAATTCTAAAAGAAAATTTCGGTGACGCATCCTTGACGCCAACTTGAAATTCTAATCTCCGTGTCAGATTGCGAGCAACCTGAAACCGTGCGGATCGATTTGCTAGCTGCTACCAGCTCCGGGGACCGAACTCCCAACAATCCAGGCCGTCGGCACCTCCCAGGAAAAAGGTGCGCTAGCCGATCTTGCCGAGATTCTTGAGATATTCAATCACTTGGCCTGCCGATTCTTCCACCGACTCCGTACCACTGGCCAAATGAATTTCAGGCCGCTCGGGCGGTTCATAGGGATCATCAATTCCAGTAAATCCTACGATCTCACCAGCTCTCGCTTTCTTGTACAAGCCCTTGGGATCACGCGACTCACAGATCTCCAACGGCGTATCGACAAATACTTCGACAAAATCACCGTCACCACCCGATTTGAGCACCGCATCTCGGACGAGCTGCCGGTCTTTCCGGTACGGACTGACAAATGCGGTCAGCGTAACGATTCCCGCCGAGCAGAACAGATCTGCTACGCAGCCAATCCTGCGAATATTTTCGCTTCTGTCGTTGGCCGCGAATGACAAACCGAAACGATTTGCAAACTCACTACCGTATTCTGACTCCAACCGTTCGGGGCTGGCGTTCAGCCCATGTCGGACATTATCACCATCCAGCAGATAACTGGTGACCTTCATTTCATGCAATTTAAAATCGATATGATTGGCAATGGTGCTTTTTCCACTACCGCTCAAACCGGTCAACCAAACCACGCAACCACGCTTTCGTTGCACACGGTGCTCGTGCCAAGTAACCAAGGTCTTATCTGTCATGTTGCGTCTTCACCTTTTAAAACCTAAATGGCTTGAACGTTCTTGATAGCGGTATCGTAAATCAAATCTCCACCCCGGCCAACTCACACAGGTTGGCCTGGGCCACCGACTGAGGGCAACTCCATACCAGAAAAAACAATGCTTCCCGACACCAACGACCTACTGGATGCCCCTCAACGTATCCCGCACCCTTGGCAGCAACAAGTGCCGACTGCGTAGACCGCAAGACCAGACTGTTGGCGTCCGTTCTCAATTCTTCTCGGGAACAGCTTGGCTTGCCCGCTGCTGCATTCAAAAGATGGTCTTGAAGATGCTCGAATTGCCTCTGCAATGCATCCACATTCTCGGACAGTTCTGGCCGGACCAGCGCTTGTTTTTGCAGGTAATTGATAGCGGCCCTGCTTAAACCAACGGCCAATGTAGAAGTTTGCAATCCCCCCGTACCGCCACCACCCGCCGTGGCCATTATATTATCGCCCGGCCCCGCCAATCGCCTCGATTCAGCCACAAAAACATTATCAAAGTTCACTTTTCCTGTTTGGCTGGCAGACAACCCCACAAGCTCAAAACCAGGTTCTACTTGTATCCCGGTGGAATTCATCGATGCCACCAGCAAGAGTTGCCCGCCGTCAATCAAACTTGCACCCACCACTAAATTGTCGGCTGATTGACCACCCGTTACCCATGGGCAGTAACCATTCAACCTCCAACCACCGGCGACTTGCTCTGCTGCCAGTACAGGCTTGACCAGGTGCCGTCGGCTCGTTGTTAAATGGGAAATACCGACCGTTGCAAATGTCTTGCCCAACGCCAGATCGGGCAACAACTCGGATTTCAATCCCTCATCCTGCGATGTGGCAATTCGACGACAGGCAGCGACGAATTGGGTAA
>JABACA010000239.1 GCA_014237975.1 Mariniblastus sp.
AAGTCGAATCCTGGCAGGAAATCGACTACGTTGTATACGACGATTGAGTTAGGCAGTCACTTTGCCAAACAGCCACTCCCTCATCGGCTTTGAGGGTTCACTAGAATTCACCTTGTTGGATAACAAACCAATGCACCGGCGCGGCGAATTCCGTGCGTTTACGTCAACCCCCGACCCGGTTACCCTGAACGTTATCCAGTCAACCAACCCTCTTCACTGATCCATACCAGCCAATGACACCGAACATACTGACCGTCGTGCTGTTGATGACGAGTGTCGCGACGGTTGAGCCGCTCGAGCACATCCGGGTGAGCGACGACGGCACGCACTTCGTCCACGGCGCGTCGGCCGAACGGTTTATCGTATGGGGCGTCAACTACGATCACGACGGGCCGGGGCGGTTGCTTGACGAGTATTGGATCGACGAGTGGGAGACCGTCGTGAGGGACTTCCGCGAGATCAAGGCGCTGGGGGCGAACTGTGTGAGGGTCCACCTGCAAGTCGGCCAATTCATGGACGCGCCGAACAAGCCCAACGCCGCTGCACTCAAGCAGCTTGCACAGCTGGTCAAGCTGGCAGAAGAGACCCGGTTGTACCTCGATGTGACCGGCCTGGCGTGTTACCACACGAAAAACATCCCCGCCTGGTATGACAAGCTCGGCGAGCCGGACCGCTGGGCGGTGCAGGCGACGTTCTGGGAAGCGGTGGCGGACACCTGCCAGGACAGCCCGGCGATCCTCTGCTACGACCTGATGAATGAACCCATCCTGCCCGGCAAGGAGCCCGCGACCGAGTGGCTGACGGGCGAACTCGGCGGCAAGTACTTCGTTCAGCGGCTGACGCTCGACCTGCAGGGCCGCACGCGCGAGCAGGTCGCCGAGGCGTGGGTCAACACGATGGTCGACGCGATTCGCAAGCACGACAAACGTCACATGATTACCGTTGGCGTCATCCCGTGGGTGTTCGCCCTTGGCGGGGGCCAGCCGCTGTTCTACTCCCCGAGCGTTGGCAAGCGACTCGACTTCGTCGCCGTCCACTTCTACCCGCAGAAGGGCGAGGTCGAAAAAGCACTCAAGGCGCTAAAGGCCTATGAAATTGGCAAGCCGCTGGTCATCGAGGAGATGTTCCCGCTCAAGTGCGGCGTCGACGAACTCGCCGCATTCATCAGCCAATCCGCCGACCACGTCGACGGGTGGATCAGCTTTTACTGGGGCACGACGGCCGAAGAACTGAACGCGAAGGACAACCCGACGATTGGCGAGGCTATTACCGCCTCGTGGCTGAACAGGTTCCGCGAGATGTCCGAGGCCATCCGGGCGGACCAATGACGGTCACCATCAAGCGGGCGTTGGGCTTTTTGACAGTTCGAGCATGGTTCGGTCCAATCGGGTTGGTCGTCAGCCTCTAGCTGGTTTGCGTCAGCCATCGGCCCGGCAAGCTTTTCGGTTGCGCGCCTCTAATGGGTGGTGTGCCAGTGACAGCCAGAATTCCATTTGAGATCCAACTTAAAACGGATTCGAATGCCAATCGGTTTAAAAACGAATGGAGCAGCGAGAGCAGCGTAAAGGTTGATGCGTATTTAAGCCGCCCGGAGATTACGGGCGTTGACCGTGACGGCGCCGCACAGCCCGCCCCACCAGCGAGTTTCTTTGGGGTGGCTTACTTGAAAACGGGCCGCTTCCAGGCGGTTGCGCAAGCGGGCCAGTTTTTGCCGACTGCCCGATGCGATATTCATATGGACCTCGATGACAATGTGGTCAATGCGCTGCAACAACTCCAGCGGCGCCGCTTCCAGCGCCTCGAACTCGGCACCTTCAATGTCACACTTGAGCAAGCCACAGCGCTCGATTTGCTCTTGCTCGAACAGATCGGCAAGACTCAGCCGGGCAACATCTTCGCACTGGCCGATACTCCATCGCGATGTATGATTTTCATAAATGGAACTCCCGGCAGGAAATTTCGGGCTGGTGAATACGCGGACCGTCCCTCCCGAATCGCCGCAGATTGCCGCTTTGATCAATGCGACCTTGTCCCTTGCCTCAGCTTCAGTGAGAAGTGTCTCGGCCAGTTGCAGGTTGGATGCGACCGGTTCTACCGCGATCACGCGCTGAGCCGATTGGGCGGCGCGAAGCGAAAACAAACCGATATTGGCGCCCAGGTCAACAACCGTTCCAGTCGTAGTAGGCAGCGAGCCCAGGTTGTAGACATCGCGGACGATGATTTCACCAAAGACCATAAAGTCGGCGTAGTTGGGCCGCAACAGATACGATTTTTCGCCGCAGTGAATTCGCACCAGCCCGTCTTCGACCGTGATGGGACCCGGGTCGGGCCAGCTTTCCAAGAGCCAGCTCCAGATCCGCCGCGATCGCCGGCCCACACCTAACTGCAGGGTGTCGCCATTGACTAACGTAAACTTCAACGGCCAGCGGGACGGAGTTAAACTCAAGGCGTACGCCATCTTGGGCGAGCGAAACAGGCGGGTGCACCGCTCAAAACGGCGACGAGAAAAGAGTCGCGATTTCGCCATCAATCAATTTCCTGCCGAATAGGACCGAACTCCGGTTTCCAACCGGCCCGTGTTGGGCCGCGCGGAGATGGGTTCTAGAAATTAGCCGGAAATGATGCAACCCCAACCGTGGTCGAAGCAACCGAACGAACCCGTTTTGTGTGGCAATTTTCGCAAATTCAACTTGTCTGACTTGCCGTGCGTCAAACGCCAAGTTAACATCCCGAACCAACCAGCAACGGGAGCACCGGAAACAGATGACTCCATATCACATATACTTTTATCCTATCTTTGGCGCCGGCTTGCTGTTTGCCCTGATCGTTTCGCTGGTGGCTGGCTGGCGCCGTGGCTGTATCGTCCCGCTGATCTGCTTGCCATTAGGCGTTTTCGGTTTTTGGGCTGGCCTGTTTTTTGGTGCCGACATCGGTTACCAGCAGTGGCAGAGCATGCCCGATCCACCCGACGAGGCGTTTGCCGATACGGCTCCTCTGGGAGCGCTGCTGATTGGCTGGCTGCCAGGCTCGGTTTTTTGCGGTATTGTTTTTGGCGTTACCCGGCTAATTCGCGTTTTCATTTCACCCTCTGCCACGGACAAACCGAACCCGAACGTTGGCGCGGCCAATGTCACCCGCGTCGAAACGAGCAACCCGTATCAATCACCCAGCAACCGTGCCGACAAGTGAAGACCCGTCAATATCAGCCGGAAATTAAAAACGGTGATTTTATTTGGCACCATCACCGCACAAATTTCGCACAGTGGTTGGGGCCCGAAAAAAGGCCAATGACGTTTCAGCCCAGAAGGTAAACGGACATGAATGACAAACCGACAAGAGCCATTTTTTTGGCGGGAGAAAGTCAAACAGCCTGCCAGCCGAGCCGTGACAGTGGGGCCGCCAGCCCGCACTTTCTGTCGACCGCCTGGTTGCTGGCAACGGTGATGTTGCTAATTGGATGCGGGACAGGTTGGCGGATGGATTACGGCGAGCCGGCCGCCCAGTTCCTCTCGGCCAACGTCTCGGCCCAGGGCGCCGAGTATGTGGGAGAGAAGGTCACCGTTCAGGGGGCCGTGACCCAGGTGTTGCCCGATCAGGCTGACGGGGCCTGGATCTATCTGGATAACGGCGTCCGTTGCAACCTGGGCCAGTTCCGGGCGATGGCCGAAGGGGTGAGCGTCGGCCAGACGGTGATGATCGACGGCATCTTGCGGCAGTGTGACGGCGACGACATCCTGCTGGAGCCGGCCCTGCTGCGCGACCCGACCGCGCCCTTTTCGCCCCAGCAGTAGTCGGCATAGCACTCAAGTTCGGGTGCCGTTCGTTTTAAACATTTCATTGCTTGAATTGCCATAGTAATGTTGCGTGATCGATATGTAAAAAGGGATATAAATTTCCATGTCAGAACTTAAGGTATCCCTTGTACAAATGACCAATTTTTTATGCCTGGTAAGCCATATATTTTTTAGTTTTAA
>JABACA010000023.1 GCA_014237975.1 Mariniblastus sp.
TGGTTGCATGTTGGTTGACTTCCGTTCAGCTGAATCCGACGATCCGCCCGGACCTGGTTTCATTGCTTGGCTTCCGGTTGTTTTCCAACCAGTGGATGGATATTTTCTCGAATCCAAATGTTCCGAAAACGGAGTGGATTGCCGTGGTTTTGCAGTGTGATCGGCAACTTTTCGGGATGCGCCTTGTAGTGCGGCGGCTGATCCCAGAATGTTCCCCCTGGCAACTTGTAATGATTGTGGATCAAGACACCATTGTGCAAGACGGTTACAAAAGCGGGTTGCTTCAATTCGCCTTGTTCATCAAACCGGGGCGCTGTGAAAACAATATCAAATGACTGCCATTCTCCCGGTCCTCGCGAAGCATTGACCATGGGAGGCTGCTGCTTGTAGAGGGCGCCGCATTGACCGTCAAAGTAAGTTGGATTTTCAAAGGAATCCAGAATCTGGACTTCGTATTTTCCCATCAGATAAACGCCGCTGTTGCCGCGGCCCTGACCTTTCCCTTTGACTTTCGTGGGTGTTGCAAATTCGAGATGTAACTGGCAATCGCCAAAGGCCTGTTTGGTTTGAATGGTCTTTCCACCCACCTCGGTATAACCGTCCCGGATTTTCCAGGCATCGCCGTTTTTCCAGGCGTCCAGGTTCTTGCCGTCAAACAGAACGATTGCGTCCGATGGGGCTGTCGACGAGTTGCCTGGTTGAATCGCTGCCGGTTCAGGCCAGACAATTCCACTGTTGTATTCATCTATCGTAAACCGGGCCAAACCCAAGGTCGCAACCAGCATGGCCAAGGCCAACATGTTCAAGGCGAATCGTTTCATCAATCATTCCCTCAAGGTCAGAGATTCTACCCGTTTCCAGCGTTCAAATTTCGAGGCGATGGAGGGACAGGTTCCGGTCACAGTGAGCAGAAAAAGTATAAACGATGACGTCCGGTTATGCGGAATTTAAGGCTAGGTCGCCGGGTTTCGGCCAGAATTGCCCGGTAAAGGGCCTGCCAGTGGCATTGGTTTGGATCTGAAAATCGGTAGTTGTTATTCTGGAATTTTTCCCGTCACATTTGCGTTGCTAATATCGCACTGGTTACCGGTTCATCAATTCAGTCACATGACCTGAAATAAACGGCAAAATTGTGGAAGAGTTACTAACCTTAATTGCTTTGTCGATTGTTGTGTTTGCCATCATCGGTTTCGTCGTGACGATCATGGCAATCGTCAAGCATTCGTCGGCTGACAGACAGGGGACGCAGAAGAAACGCAGTCTTCAGGATGACTCGGTGGCAGCTGCCTACTTGATCAACGAATTTTGGCGCAAACAAGAGATCGATGATGAGCAGTTTGACACCCTGAGAAAACTGCTTGAAGAAAACATGACTGGGCAGGCTCAACTGCCGAAGTCCATTAAACCGGATCCGGTAGATTTGACGACGAAACCGGCCGTGGCACCACCCATTTCAGCAGCCGAAGAGACCGTTTCGAATCCGGTTAAAGAGAGCGAGGAGCGTATCGAGCCGGTGCTGGAAGCGACAACCGAATCTTCCATTGCCAAACAACCAGTCACATCCCCAAGTGCAGTCTCTGCGGATGTTGCCGCAGAAGTTGTTGCCGCAGAAGTTGTTGCGGAGGAAGTGGTGGATGCGGCAGCAACGGTCCTTCCGGCCAAGGCACCTGCCCCTTGGGATATTCCGGATCCACCCGAACCGAAGCCGCGACGAACGTTTTCGGATGTACTGGCCAACTTCATGCTGGACAAGAACATTCGGTGGGGTGAGTTGGCCAGTGGTATTTTGATCGTCGGTAGCGCGATTGGCCTGGTCATCAGTTTGCGCACGCAATTAACGGAACGGATTCCCTATTTTCCCGCGCTACTGTTCTTGTTGATTACGGCCGCGATCCATGCCGCTGGCAGTTACACGCTGCGAAAATGGAAATTGAGAAATACGAGTCGTGGCGTATTGGTCATCGGTCTGTTCATGGTGCCGCTCAACTTCCTCGCAGCCTGCCTGTTGAGTGAAGAACGGCCGTTGTCGGACCCGGTCTACTGGATTGCCATGCTGCTGGGTTTCACAGCCTTTACTGGAATGACATGGTGGTCGAGCAAGCTGCTGTTCCGGCGTGGGTACGGGCCGTTTGTGGCGAGCATCCTTGGGCTGTCGGCGATGATCCTGGTGTTTAACCGGTTGACTTTGGGTGAGTCAACTTGGTTGATTGCTGGCCTGACAGTTCCGATTGGTTTGCTGTTTCTATGGGGCAGCGGATTGGTGATGCCGGTTGTCTGGAATCATCGATACTGGACCGAACGCAGTCTGAATCGGATGTACCTCTATACGGGTATCCCCTTGTTTACCTCGGCATCAGCCGTCTCGATGCTGTTGGTTCGGTCGGGCGATCGAACATTGACGATGATGGCATTGACCCCACTGGTCATGTTCCTGTCGTTGATGTTGAGTTGGTTTGGTCTGCTGATTGTCAGGAACCGTAACGCATCGGTCGTATTGAATCATCAGTTGGTACACCGTTCGCTCGTGATCTTGGGAATGAGTTTCGCCAGCATTGCCTGGTTGGCCTCGGTCATCCTGCCGTCAGTATTCTTGTTGAACAGCCTGTTGTTGGCCGTGATGAGTTGGAGCATGGCTCGCCAATACCAGATCAATTGGCTGCGACCGATCGCAGGTTTTGGTTTGGCGACCGCCTTTCTGGTAGCCATCAACGCGTTGCTGGGTGAACTCGATTGGAACAAGTGGGAATCGCTGAACACGCTCGGCAACGCTTTGTTCAGCAGTCAGAGTGGTCTGACACTGATGGGACTTGGCGGTGCACTGGCCGGGTGTTTTTCTCTGCAGGCCATGCGTGGGCCTGGGAAAGGGTTCGACGATTTCAACCGGACCGATATCGTCTGCGCTGCGGGAATCGGTATCAGCGGATGTGTCCTGTCGCTGGTTGCCGGGCTAATCCACCGCGACAGTGTTTTTGATACGATGACCGCCAGTCTACTGTTGGCACTGGCCGCGGTCGTTACGTTGGTATTGGCGGCGATCGAGCACCGACAACGATGGTGGGTGCACACGGCAGCCCTGGTCAGTTTGAGCGGCTTGGCATTTTCGACATTTTGGAATCCAACCATCATCGGCTGGATCATCTCGTTCGAGTATGGTTACACTCTCAACTGGATGGTGATGGTTGTAGTCTTTAGTTTGATGTTTTCGTTGGCCGCCATGTTTGCCTCCGCGCGGCAAGGCGCCGAGGCAGTGACAGGAAAACTGGCTTGCTATGCCGGTTTTACCGCGAGCATTGCCTCATTCATGGGGCTCTACCTATCCGCTCGCTGGCCGCAACTGGGAGTCGGCTTGGCGGTAGCCGGTTGTCTCTTCTGGCTGGGCGTTGCCTGGTCGATGCGCGGCAAGCGGAGCCAATTCAGTGAGCCACCGTTTGTTGCTTCAACGGCCGTGCTGATCATCGCGATACTGATGGGGTTTTCGGAATCACTCGGTGTTCCGAAATGGACCGAAGCGGCCCATTGGCTGGTCCAATGTTCAGTCCTTGGGGTCTGGGCCATCGTCTGGATGCTGGCATCCCGTTTTGCGAATCAAGGAAACGGCCGTTTCGGCTGGCTGTTGGGCAACCACCCGTATCGAGGTGAGCAAATCGTCCTGGCTCTCGTTGTGGGCACGTATTCGTTGTTGTTGCTGGTTCCATTAGTCGAACTGACAAGTCGCCAGCTCTACAAAACGTTGGATCTGGGCCTGTACGATGGCCAGGGTGAACTCGGTTTTCTGGTCACTGCTTACTTTTCGGTCTTTGCAGCTTCCTTGATCGCGTTTTGGGGCAAACCATCGACTAACACCGGCAGTTACCTGGTTCTTGGCTGGGTACTCGGTTGGAGCTTGTTTGCATTTGGTTTTGCCGAATCGGTATCGGTCGGTTCGGCATTGCGTTGGTTGTTGTCATTGAGCTGCCTGGTCACGGCCGGCGGAGTTGTCTATCTCATGCACCGCACAAAAAACCTCACCGATCAATCCTGGATCAGCCGTTGTTTGGAAACGGACCTGGTCAAGAGAGCCAATACCCCGGGAGAACCCAATCACGAAGTTTCCCTGGACACCGAAGCCGCGACGTTGCCGACTGGCCCGCGCCGAAAATTATTGAATCAGCTGATCAACCAGTTTCTTTGGATCGCCGGCGGTACGGTGCTGTTGATTTCATCACTGACGGTTGCCGGGGTGATGCTCAATGGTGCTGACAGCCTGGGGGGGCCCCAACCGGGCAGTTGGTTCTCCAGTTTGCCATCAGAGGTTTCCTACGGTGTGCCGGCCGTGCTGTTGACCTCCTCGTTACTGGTTCTTTCGATTGCGCTGGGGCGTAAATGGTTGACCGTTTTCGGTTCAGCCACGTATCAATACGTGGTTGTCTTTATGGTGATCCTGTTGTTCCTGTCACCTCATCCAAAGCTGGCAACCAGCTGGTTTCTCAGTATTCTGCAATCCGTTTCCATTGGCATGTCGCTCTATGGATTCGTCTGGTTCGCGTTTCGCAACAGGATTGCAGGTGGTGGTGCGAGCGCGCCGGGTCGAAAGTGGATCAGCCAATTGGAATTACACACTCTGGTCAATGCACTGCTTGTCACGAGCTTGGCAGTCCTGATTGGCGGCCAAGTCTGCATCTGGCCGGATCAATCGGGGGGCTGGGCCAATGCGGCTGGCAGCCCATTGGGTTTCATCGCTCTGCTCATGGTCAGTGGACTCGGCTACGTCGTGGGCCGCGATCACAAGTTTCTCTCTGGGACGGATTTGCTGAACGGCTGGTTGATCGCCTGGGTCGGATTGACTTTCTCGGCCATGTTGGCGGCGCTGCTCGACACGAACACCCAAACCGTCTTTATAGGAATCCGCACCCTGGTCGTTGGCGGTGTCGTCACGTCATTGGTCCTCTTCGGGAAGATGGCATTCGAGCTTCGCAAATCGTCAGGGACGCCCCATCCAATCAACGTGTGGCCGCTTTTGGTTGTGACCTCGCTGTTGGCATTGTTTGCTTTTCGCGCCAGCCTGTATGATCCGATGCATGTTTGGGCTTACGTCTCGGCAGTTGGACTGGCCGTTATCCTGGTGACATTGCTCGGGATTCTTCGCGACCTGTTTGCTATGCAATATGTGGGCGCCGCGTATGGTATCACGGCTGTTTCCATGCTGATTCTAGACGTCTTCGACTCGGTGCTGACGTCGATCAATGTCGGCATGATCATGCTCCTGTTGATCAGTTGCGCCTGGTCCGTCGGGTATATCCTGAAGCCAGAACGTCGACAGCGCCCCGGGATTGAATTCCTGCTGGTCAACGCGATGTTGGTACTCTCATGCACCTGGGTCGCGCTCATGTCGGCATGGCAGCTGCTGTTGGATTGGGAGCCTCGGATTAGCGATGATTCCGGGTTGTTCCGGCCTGCGGGTATCGGGTTCCTTGCCGCGTCACTCGGTTGCCTGGTGCTGACGACCTGGAATCGAGGTGTTCGGCTATTCCTGGTGACACGTTATGTCTGGATCCTGGGTCTGGTTGGGGCGCTGATATCTTTTTTGTTAGAGCTGAACGGCGCTACATTGGCAAACCGGATTCTGTGGATTTCCTTCGGCGCTGGTGCTCTTGTTTTGGGCTGGGGTGTTGTTTGGGCGACTCGCAAGAGATGGCTCTCGGTAGCAGAGAGCTGGCGGATTCCCAGGTTGGCAGAAATACAAAATGAACTCCGGTATAAGTTGCCCGTTTACGTCCTGCTGACAGGCTGCCTGGTCTTTTTTGTCAGCTGGCTCGCGATTTGGAATGTGGCCGCTCGTCCATCGCGTTACCTGGCCTCGCTGACACCGTTCTTGGTGGTGATTGGTGTTGGGGCATTGTCGGATTCACACAAGCGTCGCTGGATGCAAGTGGCATCGCTTTTGATGGTGACTGCCAGTCTTATTTTGGTAGCGCTGGCCGATCTGCCGGTGACCGCCACGTCCGCGCAATGGTTGGTGCGAGTGATGCTGGTGCTGGCAGCGATGATGTTTATCTACGGTGGCTTGGTATCCCGCTGGTCTCAAGCGAATGATTCCTGGCTTCGATCCCTGCGAGAAATGGCATCCGTGACGTGTGCTTTGGCGCTGCCATGTTTGGTGTTGCTGGTGATCCGGGAGTTCTCGGAGTTCGACAAGACCCAAGGGGCCGGGATCCCGCTGGTCGATTCCGTCGGCGTCGCCATTGCCGTCCTCGGCATGATCGTGGGACTGATCACGATTGCAGTGAGGCCCAAGCTGGATCCTTTTGCCATGTCGGTGCAGGGGCGGACGATTTATGTGTATCTAGCCCAGGTGGTTGTCGTCCTTCTCTGTTTGCACCTGTATTTCACGATACCCTGGTTGTTCCAGCTTGGACTCGCGCAATTCTGGCCGTACCTGTTGATCGCCATCGCGTTTGGCGGGATTGGTGTTTCACGGTTATTGCAGCAACGTCAACTGGCGGTACTTGCCCAACCGCTGTTCAACACGGCAGCCGCACTGCCTGTTTTGGTGTCATTAGGCGTTTTTATGGCAAGCGATACCCAGGCAGACACCTCGGTGGTTTTACTGGGTGCCGGTTTGCTCTATTTGATGCTGAGCTATACCCAACGGTCGGTCATTAGCGGTGGTGTCGCGATCGTGCTGGGCAACCTGGCCCTTTGGGTTTTCTACAACAAGTTCCCCAGTTTCTCCTTTTTCGAGCATCCCCAGCTATGGCTGATTCCGCCGGCCATTTCGGTTTTAGTCGCCGCCCAACTCCTGCGTCGCCAGATGTCCTCCAGTCAATTGGCGACGTTGCGATATGTTTGCCTGGCGACGATCTATATCAGTTCGACAAGTGATATTTTCATCGGCGGTATTGGAAAAGAGATATTACCACCTATCATCCTGGCCTTGCTTTCAGTGATAGGGATTCTGTCTGGGATCGGTTTTCGAATACGTGCGTTCCTGTACCTGGGGACACTGTTCCTTCTGTTGTCGATGGTGGCGATGGTTTATCACGCCCAACAGGCCTTGCACCACACCTGGCCGTGGTGGGCGTTTGGTATCTGCATGGGAATTGCAATCCTGTCCATGTTTGGCCTGTTCGAAAAACGCCGAAACAAAATGAAACAGATTGCCGCGCAGCTTCAACAGTGGGATCTGTAGATCAGTTAGCGGATGATTTACTTTTGGTTCAAAGCGCTTTGAACCGGTTTGGGTAGGTAGCCGGAAGTTTGACGCACCCATTTAGACTGGATGGCATCGGACAATGACAGTCTCAGGTTTTTCTGGTTCTTGTCCAGCTTGGCGTTCAGCTTGGCAACCAGTTTTTCCTGCTGCTCCTCGACCTTGCCGTCGATGGCACTTCGGACCCATTTAGTAATCTGTTGGGCGACTTCACCGCCTACTTTGCTGATCCGGTCCAGCCGGAATTCATCGACAAACAACTGGGCATTGGTGATGCGGGGTTTGAATATCACGTCGGGCGGGAGATGATCCAGGTCCAATAATATCTGGGTCTGGCAACTCAGCTTGATCCGGATCCGACAATTCCCCTCGGCACTGATGCTGTACAGCTGAACTCCCTTGACCCATTTTGACTGTCGGGCCTGGAGGTTCAGGTTGGCACCGATATTCAAATCGAAAGCCGTTTTGCCGTCCGGTGTATTTCGCAAGTTGGTTAACTCGACAGCAAATTCGTGTTCCGGATTTACCAGCTGTGCATCATACTTTTTCCAGGTGCCATGATTGACCATTTTCCATCGGCGCTTGGTTTTCAGTTTGATCCCCTCGTAACGAAGATCGACTCCGTCCCACCGTTTTTCCTGCTTGCCCCATTTTTTGTCATCGGCGTATTGGAGTGGCATGTGTTCCAGGATGATTTTCGTCAGCACGGCATCTACCGAGGGTTGGGCCGCGGAGTGTTTGGCGGAGTGTGCCAGAGACGGATCTCTCTGGCCTGGCTGGTTTTGCTTTGTCTGGGCAGTGGCCGGTTCTACCCATAACCAGACGGTCCAGGCGAGAATCAGAAGAATTGAGGCGCGTTCCAGCATTTCACGTTCCAGTTAACTTTGTTACTGTTTCTATGATTATCGGCAATTTGCCACTGCTAGGACTACTCGATTTTGACTGGCCCAAGCGATGTCTCGCCACCCAACCGGAGTTTCTGATATCAAAACCATTTTCATCCTGCGGCAGGTCGTTTTCCTGGGGTTGGTTGTTGTTTGGCTAACGGGTTGCGATTTCTATCAGGATGAATACGGGAATCGAAAGCTGTTGCCAGCACCTCCACCCACGATCGTGCCATACAAATTGTCAGGGTTTCCTTACGGAATTAAACGGGGAGATGAATTGCAGATTGTAGCGGGCGAAACTTCGACATTCTGTCGACTGATGGGTGTTCGAGCGCCGAATCAGGACGATGCTTGTTTCGACGAATCGACAGAGTTCCTTAACAGCCTGGTAGCAGGTCAGGTTGTCCATGGAACCGTCGTTGGGCATGACGCGCAAATGCGAGCCAGTTTTCGCGGGTACGTGGGTGACTTGGACTTGAACCTCGAGATGATTCTGCATGGCTATGCTCGATATGATGAAACGGAATTTCCTGGTAGCGAAGCATTCCGCGAGGCAGAATCCCAAGCACGTCGTGCCGGTCGTGGCATGTGGCAAAGCACCCCCGGTCGATCATCTCGGTTAAATTCGAACGACGGGCGGCCCGCTACTTCACAAAAAATGGAACAGGATCAGTCTTGACCTGCTGGTAGGATTTTTCGTTTCGGTAGAGCCCCATTCGTTTGGCAGCCGCTTTGAATTGTGGGGACTGTCGTGGAATCATTTGCATCGCGACCGATTGTTGCTGCATTGCCTGTTGGAATTGACCATTGGCCGCCAGTGCGGCTGCCAATGTTTGTTGGCCTGCCGCATCGGTTGATCTGGCCGACACGGCCTGTTGCGAATAGCGAAGGGCCGTTTTCGGGTCTCTTAATTGGCTGTCGGGTGCCGTTGCCATGATCCACGCCAGCCGCAACATCGAGTCCACATCGCGAGGGTTGTTAGACAATGCTAACGAATATCTCATGCGGGACGACTTGAAGTCACCATTGGCCAACAAGCTATCGGCCAACAACCGGGAGATTCGCGGTGCGTTTGGTTTTGCATCGTCTGCGACACGCAATGCACTGAGGGCCTGTTCGTAATGACCAAGCTCCATCATGGCCGATCCATACTCGGCGACCACATCCCCGTTTTCAGGGGCAGATTTCATTGCCAATTCCAACTGTTCGACTCCCCGGTCAATCATCTTTTGGCTTAGAAAGAGTCGACCCAGCAGTACACGAACCTGCCAGGCATCCGGTTTAACCAGTAAGGCTGCTTCGAGCGGTTTGATCGCCTTGGCCGGTTGCCGCAGTTGAATTAACACGTTTCCCAGACCTGCCAGCGCGTCGAAATTCTCTGGTGCCAGTTCGCTTGTTTTCTGGTATTCCCGCTTGGCAATTTCCAGCGCCCGGTTTTGACCTCCAGCCTGGGATGTACTTGCCAATTTGACCATTAAATTGGCCAACACCAGATGGGCCGGGCCAAAGGAATCGTCAAGCCTGATCGCTTCGTGCAATTGCGATTCAGCATTCTGGAAGTCGTTGGATGCTAGCGAAGTGAGTGCGGCGTTATAATATTGCCGCGCTTTTTGACCACCCGCCAGTTGGTCATATCGTTTTGCATCTATGGGATAACCATTCTCTGTAAAGACGTCGGCAAATTTCAGGTTGTCGATCGTTGGGGGAACCGCAATCCATTGACCCGCCAGCTGCGTCAGCCGTTTTCGAATTTCTGAATCCGGTTGATCGAGTCGCTTCAGATCCTGTTTCAACTGGTCAAGGTTGACCACACCAAGGTAAAATGCCCGCATGTCGCCCTGTTGGTCAACCAGAATACTGGTTGGCATCGGGAACGGTTGCTGCAACCCAAATAATTCGCCTCGCAGCAACGTCATCTTGGCCAGCCATGATCGGTCGACGCTGCCCCAGGCAAACGGAAGTTGCAGCTTGGCAGCAGCCTTGGCGGCGTCAGTTGGTGTGGTCGATTGTCCATCAGCGCCGTCGGTACTGAGTGCTATGATCTCCAACCCATTCTGTTTCAGCTCGTCGTACTGTTCCGAAAACTCCTGTAACTCGGCAAGGCAGGGGTTGCACCAGCTGGCCCAAAGATTAACCAGGGTAAAAGGAGCATTGAATTCCAATGGTTTGGCCGTTTGATTGTCGACAACCATTTGGGTGAGGGGTAGTTTCATACGGGGGTAACAGACAGCCGAGACGGTGCCGGGAATACCCGCATTGGGCAGCGGCCCGACGGCGAGCTTGGTCGGTGACGGGTTGGGTTCGACGACTTCTAGTCCGGGGTTGTTTTCGATCAAGCGGTAATGCCGGTTGGGCGCGATATCGCTAAATTTTTGAACCTGGCCCGACGGCCAGGCAACCTGCACCGCAAGCTTGCCTTGGTTGTTTTGTCCCAACCCAAATGTCATTTGTTTACTGGACTGACTCAGAAAGCCGGATCCCGCGCGAAGCGTCTTGACGATCGAAGTTCCGTCGGGCAGCGTGACCGTCACGCGTGCGCCGATACCGTCGCGATTGGACTGACTGCCGACGAGTCGGAAAGAAACGTACCCGTGGTTGCCCGAATATTCATTTTGCATGAAACGAAGTTGAGGGGCCGTTCGGTTGGTGAAAATCAAATCGACATCACCATCCTGATCCCAGTCGGTTGTGGCTAGTCCTCGAGCATCGTCGATGAAATCAAGGCCCGACACACTGGACACGTTTGCGAATCGGGCATCGCCCATATTCAGGAAGGCACAATTACGTTCTTTGCCACTAAACGAGTTGCCTTGCCGAATTTGGGTAATGAACTGGCTGTAAGATTTGCTCATTACCTCGACGGCCGTTTCGTTGTCCTGTTCATCGGTCGTTCGCGGCAAAACTTGCCGCCAGAAAACCGTTCACAAGTCCTTGGATGCCTGGCGAGTCAAGTAACCGTTGGCAACCACCACATCGTCCCAAGAGTCGTTATCGAGATCGACAAATTTTGAACCCCAGGCCCACCGTCCCATCCAGACATTGGATTCGATACTGGCATCGGTAAACGCCTCCGGTGCTCCCAGGAACAGAGAGTTGCCCCGGGCCATGTACTGCACCCGAGACTGGAGTTCGGGTTGCCGGCTCATGTAACCGCTTTGAAAACTGACGCGATTGCCGGCTGACGAGAACATGTTCGATACGTACAAGTCCGGTCGACCATCATGATTGACATCGGACCAGTCGACCGACATGCCAAATGACTGATCTTCGACGTCTTGCTGCTCGGCCACGTTTTGAAATTGTCCATCCTGGTTTTGGTAAAGTGAATTGCGACCAAAATCATTGGCGACATAAAGGTCCAGATCTCCATCGAGATCAAAATCTTCCCATGCTGCGGCCATAGAGAATCGACTATTGTTCTGATCGAGCCCGACCGAATCAGTGATATCCCGCAAATTGCCTTGGCCGTCGTTTTCGTACAGTACATTTCGTCCGCCGTTATTGGCATCGTGAAACGGGTAGGCAAAAGGAAACGGACCGGCTCCAAACAAGGCGCTGTAACCGCAGGCGTAGATATCGACATCGCCGTCGTTATCGAAATCCGCGGCAGACAGAGAATAGGCACTCCGCGCTTCAAATAATTTATCCCGCAGTTTAAGTTGGGTTTTGCCTTCGTTTTCAAATACCAACAGGAAAGACGCCGCCGCTACCAGTAAATCCTGATCGCCATCATTATCCAAATCAACGAACAGGGCACTGCGGGTTTGGTCCAGAATATCCAGGTTTGCTTCGCTCGATTGATCTTCGATCCGGCCATCTTCCTGCTGCACTAACAGTCGGTTGGGCAGGCCCGCGGGCTGGCAAATATAGATGTCATCCCGTTGGTCTCCATTGATGTCGCCGACTGCCAATCCGAAATGGCCAGCATAGTCTCCTAGCATCAGCCGCGACGTCCAGTATTCCGTCCCGTGGGAGAACTGTTCAACCAGGTCCGGGTTGTCGTTGATGAGGTCTCTGGTTCGGTCCGTAAACGTGACTCCCGAGGTTCCGTCAAAACGGGCCGTTTCGTAGTCGTTGACAGCGATCGCCCGGATCAACGGTTTCGCGCCCTCCGCTCCCTGGTTCCACTGAACGTCTAGCGTGCAATTGACTTCCGTACTGGTGTCGTTATCGAACTTTGCAAACACCGAGACAATCACTATGGTTTGCGCCGAGTTGCCTTCGAGTTGCACCTGAGTGACCTTGAATTTAGCTCGTTGCTCGATCGGTTTGCGTTCGGCGGGATCTCCCATTGGGGAAAGTAACTGTCTCCAAGTGGTTTCAAGCGAGGACGCATATGCCGTCAACGCGGGCTGGGACGAATCATCAGAAGCATCCGGGGGCGGGTTCATTTTCTGGACGCTGAACCCGGCATCCCTCAGCGTTACCAGTTGCCCTGAATCAAATTCAGCCGATCGGTAGTCGGCTGCCGAAATCGACTTGAGCAGGCTCGGATCCTGCCGGCTCGATTCGATCCATTCAGTAATTTTTTTCAATTGGGCGGAAGCAGCCTGCTCGAAGGACTCAACATTCGCCAGCTGATCAAAATTGGTGTCCGATGTTGCTGCGGGCAAGTTTGCGTCAGGTTGACCGTCGACGGTGGGTCCCGGTTCCGGTTCTGATTTGTTTCCTGAACAACCCGACCAGACAAGGCAGGCTAGCAGGAAGCCAGCTCCAATCCACCACGCAGATCCCAAGTGGCGAATCCGATTGGGTGGTTGGTACAGGCGATTAGGTTCTGGTTGGATTGAATCTGGCTGCACAAAAGCGACTTGTTGGCTTGGTGTTGGGGTGTCGAGACGGCTTCGGATTGCTGTTGTTACGCAAGTTTTCACTCGCGGTTCAACGGAGCCGCAGAGATTCTCCGAATCACTTGCTTAAGGTTACGAAATTATAGGCCTATGGGGGACCATCGCTTGGCTGTTTGGGCCTGAAAATAGCTAAAAAACGGAAGTCCCCAGCGGAATTAAAAAGGCTCGACACGAAGCGTGATGTGCATTTTGTTGCCTAAACCGGTTTGCCTGTCGTGCCAACCCGTCAAGCACCGGTTCAAAACATCCTGTTAATCTGGTGTTGACAGTTTGTTGAAATAAACAGCAATAGCAACCACGTCGCCGAGCATCCTCGGTGGGTGGAATGATATCCTGCGGTTGAATCCGGTCCATCGGATTCCCGTCAGTTCTGGATCCCTTCCCGAGACAATAAGTGATCCAGGTTAGCCGTACCCAGCGCGCCAACTGCTATGACCAAGGCTGAGTGTTTTTGATATTCGGGAACGACGGTCTCAAACGTGTCGTACTGAGTGTGATGGGTGGTTCGGTAGGTGGCTCGTCCACTCTGGTTCCAGAAAAATCCGGGGACCCCTGCCTGAATAAATGAGACATGGTCGCTACCACCCCTGGGCCGCATTGTTTCGATCACTGAGATTTTGAAAGGAGTTCGCTCGTCCAGCTCCATAACATCGGCAAATATGTTTTCGAAATCGGGTTGCATCGCTTTGGTGCAGGTGATTCCCGAGACATAGTTCGTGCCGCCATCATGGACAAAGACGGCCGACACGTTCTGTACTTCCTTGGGATTCTGCTCCACCCAGGCTCTGGAGCCAAGCAGCCCTTGTTCCTCCCCTGACCACAACATGAATCGGATGGTTCGCTTCGGTTTGACTCCAGCCGCCATCAAGATCCGGGCGGCCTCCATGGTGGTGGCACAACCGGAGGCGTTATCCGTAGCGCCGGTTGCTCCGTCCCAGGAGTCGATGTGCCCGCCAACCACCACGTACTCATCGGGGAACTCGGTACCGGGGATATCTGCAATCACGTTGAACAGGGGAATCGGTCCCTGGCGGAAGTGATTGCGAATATCGAACGCCAATTCGACTTTTTTCCCGTCGTCGATCAAACCTTTGATCTCGTCCCATTGGTCTTTGAGTAGGCTGATGACTGGAATGGTGGGCAGCTCATCCATGGAAATCTGGTAACGACCACCGGTCAAGATTCGCTCGTCGGATGTGGATTGCACGATCCCGGCGATAGGACAGTTCATTAACTCTTCGCGAACTTGCCGCGTTTCTTCGATCGAAGGCTGTTTCGACTCCTCTTTATCCTTGTCCGGTGTCTCGCGTCTACCGCCTCGGCTGCGCCGCCTGGGTGGTGTCAGGACATAGGCGCCGTCAAGCGATTCGCGCATCGACTCGAGCTCTTTCATGGTTTTCGGGGCCATCACGGCAATCCCAGGCACTCGCCCCCGGGTACCGGCCGTCCAGGCATTGGTTCCAAACTCCAACTTCATTTGCTTTGGTTCCAGCATCACTCCTTGCGAGGGTCCTCGCTCAAATCCAACCGGGAATTCTCCCCACTGTTCGAGTCGGCAATTTTCCAGTCCCATCTTTTCAAAACGGTCTCGGGCCCATTCACACGCTGCTTGCATCCCCTCGGAACCTGTCAGTCTGGGGCCGATCCGGTTTGTCAGGTAGTCCAAGTGTTCTTGAACCTGGTTGTCGGTGGTACCAATTTCGATGATCTTCGCTACGTTAGTTGGCTGTTCCGCTGGTTCTACAGGAGTTGCGGGCGATTGACCGGTTGCATCCTGTGCATTCGAAATGCTGTTTCCCAGTAGCAAAGACAGACCCAGGACAAATGAGATCGATTTCATGGCGGTACCTTGTCAGATTTCAGTTTCGAAACAATCAATTTGATGCATGGTTGTTGACAGGTCAATTATTGTCTGAGTCAGACAGGTAAACATCAGGGCAATTTGCCTATTTGTCGAGATTTGGTAGATTCCCCGTATCTCATCAACCGAGGCGTTTCCGTCGGGAGCGTTCCAGTTAAGCGGTGTTTTTGAGACGTAATACCAAGCAATTCCGTGGATTGCCTTGGTGCAGGTTAAAGGTTCCAGATCCAGGGTCGTTATTTTGAACAAAGATAGTCATTTACTTTTTAAAACGCACCCCTGTTCTCGTGGGTTGAGCGAACAAGCGTGTTGCGAGATTGCCGACGCTGCGGAGGTTGTCATTGCCCAACCGGGTGATTTGATCAGCCGCAGGGACCAACCGATGACGTCCGTTTACCTGATCGTACACGGTCGCTTGAAACAGGAAGTATTTGACGTCCAGGGCAAAGTCATTACGACTCGCTACCAGACGGCGGGCGGGCAGTACGGCGGGCTTTCAGCCGCCCTGGCCGAACCGCTGCCCCTTGAGTGTCTGGCGGAGGACCCGTCGACATTGCTGAAATTTGATTACTTGCAATGCCTGGAATTAGCAAAAAAGTACGAACAATTTCGATTGAATTGGCTTCGAATCCTGGCCACCGCAGTTAAGACGGCACTCTTTCAGGATCGCACGCCCGTCCGTCAACAACTGGTCGCCATTTTTCATCAATCTTCGGCGACGCGCGGCTTGACCACTCGAATACTGGAGAGATTACATCAGTTGGAGGAAGCTCCCTGTTTGCTTACAGATGACCGGAACCGTCAACCGATTGAGGGCGTCAGAATTTGTGTTGCGCCGGACGAGGGAGAGGGCCAGCTAAGCCCAGAGACTATCCGCCACCAGGTCGTCCAATGGTTAGTCGATTCAAAACGGATTGTGTGCGACCTGGCGACGTCTTACGATCCCCTCAGGGTGGGCAATCTTGTCGAGGCATGTGACCAGGTTTTGTGGTGCGTGACGCCGGAGAATTGGCAAGATTCCATCCGGTTCCTGCGCATGCTGAAGGACCGGGCTCCGGGGTGGCAGAACAAGATTCACCTGGTCTGGTTGCTGGGCAGCCAAGAAGCGCCGCTTGCCCAAGAACTGCGTGAACTAACTGCGCGGGACTTCAAAATATACCTAGAGCCAGCCCAGCCTCGTCCGGCGTTAATCGTGCAAAACGGATTTAGCCGCTTGGTTCAATTTCTTCGCGGTATTCAAATCGGGGTGGCCCTGGGAGGTGGTGCTGCTCGCGGCATGGCCCACCTGGGTGTACTCAAAGCACTGGAAGAAAATGGTATCGTTGTCGACAGAATAGCGGGTACTAGCGCGGGAGCCATGACGGGAACGGTCTACGGTTCCGGTATGGGGGTCGACTATGCTGTGAAAAGTTTTGTTAACGATTTGCGCCCTTCCTGGTTCTTCAGGTGCTTGCCCCGGGGTGAGCAATGGTACCTGTTATATAAGTACAGGACGGGCCAGTTCGATTCGATGTTACGGAAATACCTGGGCCGTAAACATCTCGAACAGCTGCCTTTGCCTGTACACTCAATTACCGTCGACCTGATCACAGGGCAGGCGGTTGTTCGTGATACGGGCGATGCGGTGCACCGGATCATTGAGAGCATCAATCTGCCAGTTCTCTCGCTGCCTATTAATCGCGAGGGACAGGCGCTGGTCGATGGTGGCTTGATCAATAACGTACCGGCAGATGTCCTGGTGTCGCGAGGATGCAATTTTGTGATTGCCGTAAGTGTAACGGCCAAAATGCAACACGAATTCGCCAAGAATCGACCTGGCACGCCAACGTCTAAAATGAAAAGAGCCTCAACGCTGCAAACGGTTTTGCGAAGCTACCTGGTCCAAAGCGTGAACATGAATTCTATCGGTGTCCAGCCTGCAGATATGGTTATTGAGCCAGATGTCTCTGAATACCAACTCACCGAGTTTACCAAAACGGACCAGCTGTCTGCCGTGGGTGAGGCTGCCACCTTGGAGGTGGTACAGAAAATCAAGGGCATGCTAAGCCAGCTGGACAGTCAATTGTATCCATCGCCGTAAACCGATTATGTCGCTTGCCCCTGTCAAACTGGATTCTCCTGATTTAGACTGCAGATGAAACAGCGTCGGTTCGCCGGGAAAGTTTTGATCAAGGAACATTACGAAAATGAATCTTGCCTGTTATGGAATCAATGTCGAAGATGTTCGACGGAATCTGTCTCCTGCTGTTCTTTACCAAGAAGCTATCCAGACAGAAAAAAGTACTGCGATCGCCAATTCGGGAGCTTTGATTGCCTATTCCGGATCGAAGACAGGCCGCTCGCCCAAGGACAAGCGGGTGGTCCGTCATCCAGATTCCGAGCAGGATGTCTGGTGGGGCTCGGTCAATATAGAAATCGATGAGCCGACGTTTCTGGTTAACCGGGAACGGGCGGTTGACTACCTCAATACCCGCCAAAGGCTGTATGTGGTCGATGCGTTTGCAGGCTGGGATTCCGATTACCGGGCCAAGGTCCGAGTGGTCTGTACCCGGCCGTATCACGCCCTGTTCATGCATACCATGTTGATTCGTCCGTCTCGGGAGGAACTGGAGGATTTCGGTGAGCCCGATGCGGTCATTTTTAATGCGGGCCAGTTTCCGGCCAATCGACATACAACAGGTATGACTTCAAAAACCAGTGTTGACGTTCACCTCGAGGCGCGTGAAATGGTCATCCTGGGAACAGAATATGCGGGTGAAATGAAGAAAGGTGTCTTTACCTTGATGAACTATTTCATGCCGAAGCAGGATGTCTTGTCGATGCACTGTTCGGCAACTGCGGACAAGGAAAACGGGCGTTCTTCAGTGTTGTTTGGTTTGTCGGGGACTGGGAAAACGACTTTGTCGGCGGACCCTAAACGGCATTTGATCGGAGATGATGAGCATTGTTGGTCGAACAACGGCATTTTTAACATCGAGGGTGGATGTTACGCCAAGGCAATTGATCTGACCTCCGAAGCCGAACCGGACATTTTCCAGGCGTTGCGTTTTGGTGCCGTGTTGGAAAACGTTGTTTATGACACCGATGATCATAGTGTTGATTTCAGCAATGACTCGCTGACGCAAAACACGCGCGGGGCGTATCCCATTGAATTTATCCAGAATGCAAAAATCCCCTGCCTGGCGGGACATCCGGCGGATGTTATCTTTTTGACCTGCGACGCATTTGGTGTATTGCCACCCATCAGCCGTTTGAATTCCGAACAGGCGATGTACCATTTCATCAGTGGTTACACTGCCAAAGTTGCCGGGACCGAGGTGGGCGTAAGTGAACCGGAAGCGACGTTTTCCCCCTGTTTTGGGGGACCTTTTCTGGTGTGGCATCCTGGCAAATACGCCGCATTACTGGCAGATCGAATTCGGCAGCATGACGCACAGGTCTGGTTGGTTAATACCGGGTGGACCGGCGGTCCCTATGGAACGGGTTCGCGGATGAAACTGGCCCATACCCGCGCCATCATCGACGCGGTACATGCCGGCAGTCTGGCCGAATCGCCGACCATGACCGACCCCGTGTTTGGATTAAACGTGATCACCGAGTGTCCGGGTGTACCTCGAGAATTGCTGATGCCCCGTAACACCTGGGCTGATCCGGATCAATTTGAGCAAGCTGCCAAAACGCTGGCAGGTTTATTTGTCGACAACTTTCAAAAGTACGCCGAAGGTGTGGACGCAGCGGTTATGGCTGCTGGCCCCACCGTTTGAAACAGGCTCGGCGCCCGGCAATCGACCGCAGGAAAAAACCTGGCTGTACCCGGAATGCGTGCAAGCGGTTTCGGTAGACAGTCGGATTTAACGATTAATGGGCTGCAGGTTAAGGGTTATAGGGAACGGGTTTCCAAAAGGTTTTCGTTCAGTGATATTCAGTGACAGGGAGTGTTGGGATAACATGACCGGCAGATTATAATGCAGATCGTAGTACCCATTAGTACCCATTGTCTGTAGCAATCAGCAGACCACGACAGCTGTGGAGCTATTTTACAAACGTAAGGCAGTGACTTGATGGATTTACCAGGGTCATTGCCAGACAAGTTGAGTCCGTGTTCATGCCAACCAGACAGAACCCGCAGGTTGATGCGAGCAGCGCTGCGCCGGAAAAATCAGTCGACGGTCAATTGCCCTATCCAGATGGTGTTGGCCATCGTGTGATCTGGTCGTACACGATCCCTTTCATTCTGTTCCATGCTGCCATTCCCTTGGCTTTTATTCCCTGGTTTTTTAGCTGGTCAGGTCTGCTCCTCTTGCCGATTGCCCATTTCTTTTTTGACTGGATCGGGATTGGGCTGTGTTACCACCGAACCTTAACCCATCGCGGACTGTTATTGCCAAAATGGCTGGAGCGAATCTTTGTTGTTTTTGGCTTGTGCAACTTGATGGATTCACCAGCGCGATGGGTAGCCATTCATCGAAAACACCATCAGCATGCTGATGAACAGCCCGATCCGCATAGTCCCCACGTGACTCTCTGGTGGGGGCACATGGGATGGTTGATACAAGAGAACCAGTCGATGAGCAACATCGACTTTTATCACAAGTACGCACCAGATGTACTGCGAGATCCGTTTTATTTCGTAATCGAGAAGTACAAGTTGTGGATTTTTGTTTACCTGGCTCAAGCGGTAATATTGACCACGATCGGTTTCCTGTTCGGTTGGTGGTGGACGGGACAGTATTCCGGCGGCATCCAGTTGGGTGCCAGTTGGTTGTTATGGGGCGTGGTGCTGAGAACTCTGTTTTCGTGGCATGCGACCTTTGCTGTCAACTCAATCACCCACATGTGGGGTTATCGTAATTACGAAACCCGAGATGACAGTACCAACCATTGGCTCGTTGCGATGTTAACCGGAGGTGAGGGTTGGCATAACAATCATCATGCCTATCCAGTCTCGGCCGCCCATGGACACCGTTGGTGGGAGCTCGATCCGACCTATTGGAATATCCAGATCCTGAAATTTTTTGGACTGGCCAAAGAGGTCAAAGTCCATGAGATGGATGACGAGCATTAACCCGACGTTCCACACGGTCGCGTTTTGACCTGGTCAGTCAATGGGGATCAGTTTCTCGCTACCAAGTTGAGTGGAAAAATCTCCACGTCGACGCCTTCAGAGAACAGGACGTGGTCCGGAACGTCCGGCACAGGACAGGCAATGGTGTCACTCTGTGACTGTTGCATTGTCTCAATCCTGGCGAGTTTCAGTGGATAAGGGTGATGGTGAACCTGGCCGCACAGGAGACCTTTGGTTGACTCGGTGTAAAGCAGGTAACGCTCGGCCAGGAAAAATTCGAGTGACGTCTCGTAGCCGGTTGGGGGCGGGGTCAGTGGTTCAGGATCAACCATTGCATTTAGATGGACTGATGCTGGCTCTCGTTTCGAGAAACGATGGCTAGTGTACTGTATCGAATTCGGTTGGCGATGAATTTTCATTTGCGCCCAGTAATAATTCAATTTCCATAACTTGCGAGCAACCAGGACGGGCAGCAGCCGTGACGCATCGAGGCTGAAAAACCAGACGCCAGGTTTTTCGCCACGGTGATGAACATAAGTCCTCAGGTTTGTTTCGCAAAAATTTGAAATATAGGGTATTGCCGGAGACCACCAAGGCCGTATATGGGACATGTAGAACGGTACCAATCCCAGCCAGGCATCCCCATCGTAGGTGTCGATTTCCAATGAGTCGGGAATCAGGTGACGGAGGGCATCTGGCGGAACCCGCCAGTGAATAAACGAGAGATTGCGCCATCGTTGATGGCCGATAGGTTTTTGGTCAGGTCGATGGGTAGGCTGCAAGCGTTGGGCAATGTTCATGCGAGATCATGGCGGGAACTAAGATGGAAAGTGCGACTTTTGATACATTGGTTTTAACCAGTTTTTTAAATCGGCAAGCAATGGGTAGATTATCACAGGTTGTGTCAGGTTGTGAGCATTTATCGAGGGAAGTTGCGATTAACCAACAGGAAAACCGTTCAAGTAAATGGTCCAGCCGAAACCATCGCGAGCCTCGATCGAAATCGCGCGGTGCGATTTGCCAGAGCGGAATGAGTGGTTTCTATCACGAGAGGATCTGCCTGTTTCTTTTCAGGGTCCTTTACCAGCGTGTAAGATTGGGCAGAATCGGGGTTTAAACTGACTCGCTAAGAGCGTTTCGATTTCGAACCTCATGATGTTACTCTCAATGCGCGGAGATCCGAGCCATGCTTTCTTTGACAAGGTACGCCTGTAAACAATGGCTCGTCGTGTGCCTGTTTTGCCTGGGAGTCGGTTGTGGGCCAACGATAGAATCCCATACGCAAAACAAGAAATACAGCACTGCGATCGAAAACCCGGGCAACACACGTTTGGGCAGGACGTCGGCTGCGATGGCAGAAGACCATCCCGGGGAATCGGGCTTTCTGTTACTGGACCGGGGGCGAGACGCACTCTCATGGCGTTTGATATTGGCGGATGCGGCTGAGCAAACAATTGATGCACAGTATTTCCTGTGGAAAAATGACCAAGCGGGAAAAGTCTTCATGCAGCGCCTTTTGGCGGCCGCCGAACGTGGCGTTCGCGTTCGAGTGGTATTGGATGATTCGATGACCGAACCGGACCCTCAATACCTGGCTGAATTTGGACTGCATCCAAACATCGAATTGAGATTGTACAAACCGTTTGGTCCCAAGCGGAAATCGACGGCGCTGCGCTGGATCGATTACGTCAGAGATCTGAAGATATTGAACCAGAGAATGCACAACAAGTTATTTGTTGTGGATGGCAGTGTGGCGATTGTTGGTGGTCGCAATATTGGCAATGAGTATTTTGAATATCCGGGACCGTTTGTGTTTCGCTGTCGTGACCTCCTGGCCGTGGGTCCCATCGTTGAACACACCAATTCGGCGTTTGACCTTTACTGGAATAGTGATTGGACCGTGCCGATTGACCAAGTCGTGGATCCGGTGCCAAAGGAGCGACAGAATGAGGCGTTTTGGAAACAGCTAAATAAATTTGCCCGGGACTCGGCTAATTATCCAGCCGGTTTTTTTGACAATCCTCGTGAATATACCAGTGAAATGGAGAGGCTCGAGACGGAGTTGGTTTGGGGTGAAGCCAAGTTGCTGGTGGACGCGGTCCCGACCAATAATGGCCAGCCGCAGAGTCATGCAGCATTGCATCAAACGAGTGTCGTACTGGGCCAGATGCTGGAACAAGCCCAACAGGAAGTGTACGTGGAAACGGCTTATCTCATCCTGCTGGAAGAAGGGTTTGAGGCGCTGAAACGAGCCAGGGCAAGGGGGGTGAAAATAATCTTGGCAACCAATTCACTGGCCTCCAATAATCATGTGACATCCTTTGTGGGATATCGAAAACAACGCAGGAGATTGCTGGCAACCGGGTCTGAACTGTTTGAAATGCGACCCGATGCGGCGTCCGAACGGGCCTTGTTCACACCGCAGCAGCTGAGCGAATATAAAACCGTTTTCGGATTGCATTCCAAGACGGCCGTTTTTGACAAGAAGACAGTCTTCGTGGGTTCTTTCAACCTCGATCCAAGATCGGTCAACTTGAACAGTGAAATGGGATTTTTGGTCGATAGTCCCGAATTGGCCCGTGCCGTGTTGGCGAGTATTCAACAGGATATTTCACCGGGAAACAGCTGGCAGGTGGTTCTCGGTCCCCAGGGCAAGGTCGCCTGGATTACCTCTCGCAACGGTGAAGTCATAACGGAACCCAGGGCGGAGCCGTTGGCCACCCGGAAGCGGCGAGCTGCGGCCGACCTGTTGATGGGCGTTCCGGACGACTCACAACTCTGAGGTTACGTGGGGTGCCACGGGCGGAATGCAGTTCATCCGTTGTGGCTGCACCGATGCCGGCTTGCCCTGGCCAGGGTTTTCAAAGCAGGGGCCCGAGGATCGCCATTGAGTTGTGCCACAATCGTGCCCCGACAGACCAATTGTCAACGGCTTCGAGGGTTATGGTTTTCGACTGCTCGAGATATTCTCGCTGCCGTTGAAAGATCGTTTGTGTCAACTCGGGATTGTAAAATAAGATATTGTTTTCGTAGTTTAATTCAAAGCTGCGTCGATCCATGTTGGCCGATCCAATCAAGGTAATATCACCATCGAGGGTCAGCGTTTTGGCGTGCAGCAGCCCGGGAATGTATTCAAAGATCTTAACACCCGCTTGCAATAAATCGCGGTAATAACTTTGGCTCGCCGCCGCGACGATTCGCGAATCATTTCGGGCGGGAAAAATGATTTTTGTATCAACGCCACGATAAGCCGCTGCGCACAAGGCTAATTGCAGTGATTCATCAGGCACATAGTACGGCGTGGTAATGGTCAATTCTTTGCGGGCAGCATGCATCAATGATTCAAACAATTCGGGCATGGCCGAAAAACGGATAGTTGGGCCGGTTCCAATGACTTGGGCCGGGAATCCCGATCCTTGCAACCGTCTCGTTTGTTGCAAGTCGCAATCAATGTTCTGGTGGGTATAGGTCATCCAGTCGCGCGCAAACAGGTGATCGTTTTGACTCGCGATCGGCCCTTCAAAACGAACCATCGCATCGACCCAGGGAGCGTACTTGGCCTTGATTAGAAATTCCGCATCTGCACAGTTTTGACTTCCACAATAAGTGATGTCCTGATCGACGACCAGGATTTTGCGATGGTTTCTTAAGTCGATTCGTCCTTTGAGCAGGCGTAAGAACGGGTTTCCGATTGCCAGCGCCTCGGCCGTGTGGACCCCGGCGTCTTGCATGGCGGTCCACAGCTTGGAACGGACCAGGTCGCGGGATCCGAGGCAGTCGACCATGGCGCGACATTGGACACCACGCAGGGCTGCCCGCTTCAGGGCGTCGGCCATTTTCTGGCCGTTGTTATCCGGCAGCCAAATGTAAAACAGCAGATGAACACGTTTTTTTGCAGCATCAATATCGGCAACCATGGCGTCGATCGTTGCGTTGGAATCGGCCATCAGTTTCCCTGAGTTACCGCCAATCGGGCTGAACCCGCTGATGGATTTACCCGTTTGAAACAGATGCCTGTATTGGCGTGGGATGTCGGGCTGCAGGACTTTCTCGTCGCCGGTCAACTCCTCCATGAGGGGAGTGATCTTTTGCATGACCTTTTGGCGGCGACGAATGTGTGCACGTCCAATATTGACTTCGCCAAACAGGATATAGGCGAGGCACCCGAGGATGGGGAGAAGTGCAATCACGGCGACCCATGCAATGCGGGCCATCGGTTCTCGATGACGGCGAAGCATGACGCGCATTACCAATGCAAATTCGATCGCGAATATGATCAAAGATGCCGTTAGCATGGACGGTTAACCTGTCCAAAAAATGGAATGTTGAGTGGCCAGCGAAAAATGGGTTTACACGGTTCGAGGTTCCAGGAAATGTTGCATTCCATGGAGACTAAACGGTTGGCAACCCAGTCAACTTGAATCAAGGGGCTATCCTGTGTTTCGCCATTCGTTTGAGTCTGGGGAAAGTCTCGCCCGATTGTCCCCAGTATGCAAACACCGCGGCAGAATTGGGTTTCCCTAACTGTCGCTGTCAGCATTCGCCTGCAGTATCCAGTCGGTGCTGCGGGCAGGAACAAAAGGAGTGTAATCCGAATAATCGACAATATCAGTATAACGGGTACCTGCAACTGGCCAAACAGGTCAGCCGGCACGGCTTAAAACCGTGTTTCAGACAGAGCATCCTAGACTTCTTTGAGGTTGGTCATTCGAGCATTTTCGAACTCGCCCAACTTTATTCCCTTTTCTTTTTTAACATGAGCCCGGAAGCCTTCCCCTGGAAGTGGTGTCAATTGATGTCAGTCTTAAATGACAAGATCGACTCAGGAATGCAGGGCACGCCCCTTTCCGTCGAAGGGACGTTGACAGGGCAGTTGGCTCGGCGGCTCGATCCCGTGTTATTGCTGTTTCTCCTCGGGTTGATAACGGAAATCATCCTTGCGGTAAACGTCTCGGATCATGCCATCCAGACCGGTGGACTGGTCAGCCTGGTAACCTTGTCGTTCATGGCCTGGTTCTGGTTGACCTTGTCCGGGGGCCTGTTTTTTGTTGCTCGATTTTCTGCCACCGGCAGGTTCAAACCATTTACCTGCCTCGTGATGGTCGGGATTGTCTGGTCCCTGCTCTTTACCTACGTGGCGAGTTGGGCCGTCTATTTTCAGACGGGCAGGTTTGCCAATCTTGAGACGATTCGTTTCACGGTCAGCAATTTCTCAATGTTACACGACTATCTGGCGGCAGCCGATCCTCGACAATTTTTCCTGGCCGGCTTGCTTGGTCTATCGATTTTCCTGGCCGTTTTTCTACTCGTCCGCCAGTACCAGAAACCCGGATCGCAATATCAACCGAATCGTTTTCTAGGCATCGCCTGGTTGATCGTGACCCTGGCTTTAGTGGTTACCATGAACCCGGTCGTCGTCGATGCGAGTGCACAACGCCGGGCAAGCAATCGAAACCGGTTGTCGGGGTATTTGAACCCGGCAGCTTCGATGGTCGTCAGCAGTTGGGAGTTTCTTAGTCAACCCAGGATAGAATGTTGTTTGGATGAATCGGAGCTGGTGCCGTTAACCGATAGTCCGGTTGTTCAGCCCAATCGGCGAATGAACGTTATTATGGTTGCGGTGGAATCATTGCGCGCCGATACGATTGGCTTGCAGCATCAGGGGCAACCCGTTTTACCCAACCTGAATCGCTTGGCGGAACAGAGCCTGGTGTGGAACAAGGCTTATGCGCAAAGTACCCACTCGGACTATGCGGATGTTTGCCTGGTATCGTCACTTTATCCTCTGCGTCGGCAACACCATCATTTCTACCATCAAGATGATCCTTGGCCAAAAACGCTGATCTACGACGTTTTAAAACCGGCCGGTTACGCGACGGCCATCATCTCATCGCAAAACGAGGCCTGGGGAGCGATGGATCAGTTTTTGCAAACCGATGGCCTCGATCTTTTTTACCACCCGGAGACAAGCAGCGCGCCGTCGTATTTTTCTGAAAAGGACACAGGTTTTTCGCGTGAAAAAGAACTGGGCACACTCGTGGCTGGCAAATTTCCCGATCGACATACAACCGACGTGGCGATTGATTGGATTCAGCGTCAGTCCCGCCAGGGTACGCCATTCTACCTGAGCATGAATCTGCAGAGTTCACATTTTCCCTACCTGCTGCCGCCTGATGTTCAACGGCCGTTCCAGCCGTCCGACTTGCCCGACAGCGTCAAGTTTGCCTGCTATCCCAAAGAACGGGTCCCGGTTGTCAGGAATGCATATTTCAACGGGATTCATGAATGTGATCATCAGATCGGTCGACTGATCGAGCAATTAAAACAGATGGGGATTTGGGAAAATACGATCCTGGTAGTGACCGGCGAGAATGGCGAGGCATTTCATGAAAATGGCTGCATCGGCCATGCGGGTAATCCGAAAGAACCAGTCATTCATGTGGCCAATCTTTTCTCGGCGCCAGGATTACTGTCACCCGGAACGGATGATTACCCCATGGAACATGTTGACCTGGTACCCACGATCATGGGCCTGTTGGGGGTAGAGCCACATCCCAACTTCCAAGGGATCGATGTACTCGCCGAGGATCGAACACCCCTGAACGAGCGTTTGATTTTTTCCCATGTATCCAGCCCGATCGCCCAGGCAGATTCGATCCAGTATGCCGGGCGCTGGAAGTTTTTGACGACGCAACAGTTTCCCGAGGGGCAGCTTTTCGATCTCCATGAGGATCCGGGAGAAAGTCAGGATGTGGGTGATCAGTATCCGGAATTGAGACGGTTTCTTGCCGCCGGACTGAAGCAATGGCGGGCCAGGCAGCTGTCCTATTATTATCATTCCAAGTACTACCGGAACTTTTATCCTCCCCGCCCGCCAAGCGTCCAAGAGATTTGCGACGCGGCCCATTTTGAGTTCAGTGGAATTGGGCAATCGTTGGCAGAAACGGAGCCCGCTTCACGTTAACCTGTCGGTTGCCTAATGGGACGATTCTTCAGCCCGATCAGTTGGGATGGATAAGGTGATCATCGACACGGTCCGGCCTGGCATTGGACGGGCAAGTGGTTCCCCTTCAGCGAGCTACTCATCACGATTGGACAGGCAATATAATTTGGAGACGGTCCGAATCAGCAACTTGTCGCCGACGATCGAGGGGGTGGCGAGGCAAAGTTCCTGCAGGTCATGCGTCGCCAGGATTTCAAACTCGGGACCCGGTTTGATCACGTACGTCAGCCCATCTTCGCTCAGACAGAAAATCTTGCCGTTGTAGGCCCAGGGGGATGCGGTAAACGATCCCCGCGGTTTGAGGCGTTGTTTACCGTAAACTTCTTCCCCCGTTCGTGCGTCGTGGCAACTGAAAAACCCCTGGTCAAACAGAGTGTACAGGTAGTTACCGTAGACGAGTTGCGTCGTGTTGTAGGGGGCAACCCTCGGCTGGAACCATTCGATGAACTCGTTATCAGCCAAATCTTCACCCTCTTCCGGTGTCAGGTCTCCCTTGGCACCAGGGCGGACGGCGATCGTCGGTCGCTTGGCATCCCCTACGTAACCCGAGGCGATATAACAGAGCCCATGCGCGGCAAACGGTGAGGGGATGACCAGGTTCGACATCTGGCCATCGAACTCCCACAACAGTTCACCATCGAGTGAGTAACTGCGATTCCGATTTTTTCCGGCAACCACGATTTCGGTCCGCACGTCGTTTTCCCAGACAAACGGGGTTGCCCAGGTACCTTTTTCCTTTCGTTTGGTTTTCCATATTTCCTTACCCGTCTGGGCATCGAAGGCGGCAATCCAGGAACTTTCGAGGTTGTCGTAAAGCACAAAGACACGCCCCTGGTGAACGACCGGCGAAGAGGCAGCGCCCCAATCGGACAAGGTTTTTTTTGGTTCAATCTCCTTGGACCAGAGCAGTTTGCCATCGAGGTCGTAGCAGTAGAGCCCCACATCGCCAAACAGGACGTACAAGCGTTCGCCATCGGTGGTTGCCGTCTCGGCTGCGTAGGAACTTTTTGGATGGCGGGGAATGGTGGGACGTCCCGTATGGGCCTCCCGTTTCCAAAGCTGTTTACCCGTATTGAGGTCGTAACAGTAAACCATCCAATGGTGGATTCCCTTGGCCGGATCCCGCACACCCTCACCCAGGTAAAGCCCCTTGGTTGGCGGCGTGTTTTCCTCATCGCCAACGACGGAAGTCAGGTAGACACGGTTGTCGGTCACGATCGGACAGGACCAGCCCCAGCCGGGAATATCGACCTGCCACTGGACGTTCTCCTCGGTCGACCACTGGGACGGTAGTCCCGGATTGTCCTCGCCAACTCCGTCGGCCCGATTACCCCGGAAACGGGTCCACGACGAGGCATCCTGTGGTTGGGCCAGCAATTCACTGGGCGCAAGGCAAGCTAACAGGACGAGCGACATCAGCGACAGTATACATTTTGGCAAGCAAGATTTCATTGTGATCATTTCGTTGAATGGTTCAGCAGTTTAATGCGCAGAGGGACTGTAAAAAAACGGTCAGACCGTCGTCATTTAAAATGGGATCTTATTGCGGTTCGGGTTGGTACTCGCGGATAAGCTTGGCCATCCGTTGTCGATCTTTGGGGAGTTCATCCATGTCAAACTCGCGACGGCCGGATCGTCCAATCGACTGGTAAAAGGCGGCCGTTCGATCACTCCAACCCGAGACGACATCGGCTGCGTTTTCGCCTTTGTCATTCTCCTTTTCCCGGTCGGCCCCGTTTTCGAGCAGCATCTGGACAAAATCGAAGTCGCAATAGAACGCGGCGATATGCAGCGGTGTATTGCCGTCACGGTTGCTGCCCGACGCACGGGCACCTTGCTGGATCAGGTATTTCCCGATCTCCACATGGCCACGAGAAGCCGCATGTCCCAGCGGGGTACTGCCACGTTCCGGATGCCGACCATTCAGGGAGACATCCTGGCGCACCAGCTGCTTGACCTGTTTCATTTCGTTTTCGGCAATTGCATCCCACAGGGCCAGCCGCGAAGGTACCCGGTCACGACGTATCTTTTTCTGGGCTGCGTCGGAAGCTGCTTGATCCTGGGTGACATGAAAGATGAAGTCGTTGCTGAACAGACCGTTAGGATTTTGGATCTGCAGCATATGGATTCCCTCTTCGGGCAGCTCGGCCAGTTCGATTTCCACCGTTTTATTCTCGCCGGTTTTGACGCTGCCTGTTACCGTTCGCCCGTTGACAATCACCCGGGCGCCCTCATCGATATGGTGACCGCTGAGCGTCATCCGGTGATTGCCTTCATAGAGGAACGGGAACCTCTGGTGTCCCCGTTGCGAGTGGATGGCACCCTGGGTCCACAGAGCTGGTTGGGGATGCTGTCGGTTCCCATTTTCGACCAGCCTGGCTGTGAATGTGCCAATGAATGAACCGTCTGCGGCCAGCGAGATTAGTTCCTGACGGGTATAGGCTTCGTTCAGATCGAATGATCTAGTGGCCGCCAAACTGTCGGCCGCCGAGCCAGAGAAACCTGGTTGCAAGGCAATGCTGACCGGGGTATCGGTAGTGACTTTGACGTACTTTCCACCGTCGAGTTGTGGGTCGAATTGCAGCACCATCGGTGTCGCCTGCTGGTCGTCAACCATCACCCCGTCCACTTCCAGAACGACCGCTTCTTCGCGGCCGGATTGCTCGAGCGCTTCTAGCAGATCTTTGGTCCGGCCACGTTCGGCCGATTCCCTGTTCATGGTGATCTGTCGACCGAAAGAACCCGAGACACCCGTACTGCCTTCCAGGACCATGTTCCAAACCGGGTTGAACCGCCGCCGCCCACCCCAGGACAACTGCCAAATTCGCTGTTCATCCAGGCCGCCTTCGGCGATCCTGCGGAAGAAATCGAATTCCAGTATGTTCAAACGACCTTGCGGCAGAATCAGCCAGCGGTCGTAGGCGCCGCGCCAGGTAGGAGCATCCATCCCGGTCCCCGGCGTGTTAGTGCTGACCAAAAACGGCATACGATGGCAGTCGCCACAAACATTGAATCGTGTTTTCGAAGGATCGTCATCACCACTGATATGAAACAGTTCAAAACCCTGGCGGGCCTGGCTGGACAGGACATTCGTGTAGGCGCGTTGCTGTGCCGGTGGGAAGGGAATGTCCAGCAGGAACTTTGCCAGGTCGTCTCGTTCGTCCGCCGACAGCAGTCCCGCTTTCCCTTCGTTGTTGGTTAATTCGGAACCAACCGTGGTCATGGTGGATTCCAGGGAGCCATCAATCACGTGGCGAGTGGTTGTTTGCGGATCATCGGGATCACTGTTGGGGTCAACGCGGCGACGAATATTAGCGCTGTTGTTGCCACCGTAAGGGTCGCCCGGAATACCATCCCAGTGAAAAGGAGCCGTGTCGCGCAGTCCCCGTAGCGGCATCGTACTGCGCGGCATGATTTGTTTGCCGCCAGAAACGATCGGGGTTTTTAACACCCATAATAGCTGATCCGTATGTCCATCGGGGTGGCAACTGGCACATGAAAAGGTGCCAGTGGTCGACGCAGCGGCCGTGTTGAATACTTTGCGGCCCCGCTTAATGACGGCCGGCGTCGGGTCTTCCAGGCTGATCGTGTCGACCAGCTTGAGATTGGCCGGATCAGCCAGGTCGACCAGGGAGACACTATTGCCAACCGCATTGTGCACCCAGGCGCGAGTCGCTTTGCCATTGGATTCGGATTCGAGTGCAATTCCCCGGGGAACCGAATCTACATCGGTGCGCCCCAAAACTTGCCCCGTTTTGGCATCGACTGTAAACAGTTTGTCGGAGCTGGCTGCCGAAACGACCAAGGTCTGGTCATCATCACTAATTTCAATCGCAAAGGGTGTGGCCAAGGCTTGGCCCGCTTGGGGTTGCTCGGGAGGCAGTGGCTCGAGGTTGATGAATTCCGGTTTTGCGGCCGTGTCCCCGTCGAAATCAACCGTAGTGATCTGGTTTAAAAAGGCGCGATTTTCCAGTTCCTTCAGGCTATGTTTCTTGGTTCCCGACCGGCCGTTGATGTCGTTGCGCGCGTCGGTCTGGGCAACGTATACGCGACCATTGGAGTCGACGGTTAAGCCGTAGAGCAGGGTGCCCAGCGTGTCGACCGTCTCGACCAGTTCGTCCGTTTCGGTATCGAAAACAAACAGGTCGCGATCCGGCACATCCGGGTGTTTGACGATGTCGACCACATGGCCCAGAGAGAGAACGTTGTTATGTTCGATCGAGTGATTCCAGGCGTCAAAGGTGACCAGGTCACCATCGATATCGTTTTTGTTGCCGCCCGAAAGCTGTGTTTTGTTATTCGATTCAAACGGGATCACGTACAAACGGTTGCCGCGCACCTTGATGGCACGTGGGTCCTGTGACCGGATTTTCAGACGCTTGCCAACCTCTCGGGATGCGACGTCGATAACGGCGATTTCGTTTTCCGAAGAGAGCGCAACATACGCTTTCCGGTTGTTGGCAAATGCGATCCCGACCGGCTCGTCAAACCGGGTCGAACGGCTTCGTCGACCGAATTCCTGGATCGTTGCAATGACTTGCAGATAGGTCTGGCTGGCCGGGTCATTGTCGATGACACTGACCGAATCGGAGATGTGGTTGGCAACCCAAACCTGCTTGCCATCGGGCCGGATGGCCAAACTGACCGGCTCGACCCCAACCTTTATTCGATGGGCGATTTCTTGCGTACGGGAATCAATTACGTCGACCGTGTCTGCCGGGGTGTTGACCACAAAAACGTAGCCATTTCGAATGGCGATCGGCGAGGCATGGGGGCTGAGAAACGACCGGTGCCCGGTCTGACGGGGTTTTCGTTCCAGAAGACTGGCGTCCACAGATTCATTCAGATCTGTTTTGACAGGAGCCATGGGAACGATATGGGAACCTGATCCAATCAAGATACCGATCAGGACAAAACAGACACAGACGACAAAGGAGGCCAATTTCATGGCACGGTTCCTGAATTTATGAGGTGACTCTTGTTACCTGTAAATAACTATAACGGCCTCATGTCCTCCGGGTGTCGGTTGAAATTTGAAAAACGGGCAATAATTGCTGTTTCATGGTGTTTGGTCTAACCCGACGAGTCCACGGTGATAATCCGGACAGGTTTGCCTAAGTCGGTTCCCGTTTTAGCCGTTAGCGGATTGCCGCATTTTGTCGAGGCCCGTTTTGGCAACCGTGAGCGGATCCTGATTCCAGTAATCCGGATTGAACAGCTCAAGCGACAAGGCCCCTTGGAACCCGATGGACCGAAGCGTCTCGAAAATTTGCGGCAGCGGCGCAACACCATCGCCCGGGTAAACACGGGCCGCATCATTGATTTCACTGCGTGGAGGCTGGGCGGGATAATCGTTCATATGAAACACGTGGATCTGTTTTCCGTTGAACAACTTGAGGCCATTAAAATCCGATCCCCCTTTATAGATGTGGTAGACATCGGGCATGACACAGGCGTCCGCATGGCCGCTCTCGACGGCCACATGAGCCAATTCCCCCAGTCGACTGAGGGTTTTCGAAAAGCCCCACAATTCAAGCTGGGGTGTGACGCCCATCTTCTGGCCCAGTTCCAGTAGTGTTCGGTAGCGTTGGGCAGCGGCGGCCAGATCGAGGTCGTCCTGGTTGGTGGCACCGGCCGGTGGGGCAGCGATTCGGGTTCCCCCGATTTGCCGCACCAGATCCATTTCCCGTTTGGCCTGCTCCAGCGCTTTACTTCGCTGTGTGTCGTCGTCGACAATCCAGTTGGAGAATCCAATCGCGCTTTCCACGGTCAGTCCTGAATCGGCAATTTCTTTGTTCAGATCTTTCAGGCTGCCACCCTGTTTGACATGTGCTTGAATTTCACGGATCCAGGGTTCAATACCCGTGTAACCGGCTTGGCTGGCAATCCGAACCTCTTCCCGCAGCGATAGTTTTTGACCGCGCAGCGTGCTGGTGTTCAGGCAGTAGCGAAACGGGTCAGCAGGTCTGGTTGACGACCCTGCTTGCGGACGGGACAAGGGCAGGGTGTCTGCATTTGCGGAGCCTGTAATGGCAATAGATGCGGTTGCTGCCAGGGCGGTTGACCCAATCAGCCATTCACGACGGTCCATCCGATGCGTCATGTCTGGATCATCTCACTAGAAAATAAGGTGGCACGATTTGACTGACTCCATTGTTGCTAGATCCAGCCAAGCACGCAACGACGGATCCCTCGTCGGCCACGACAAACCAAGATTACATTATTTTGGGACTGTCGCGGCCTGAGCGGTTGACTGATTCGTTGCAACTCCGTGCAGACGCACCAGCACCTCATTCCGCCGCAGGAAGCCCGGGATCCAGGGAGGGTCATAGCCGGCGAATTCAGCCTGCTTGCTGCCCTCGAGGCGTTGTTGCTTCATCCAGCTTCGCAGTTTCTTCTCCGCAGCAGTCCGGGATTTTAAGCCCATTCTGCCGGCAAACCGCATGACCGCGAATTGGCCTCCGTCTCGAATTTGCAGTTGGACGCCATCCCCCGTCGGTTGGGGAGCGCCGTTCTGTGCAACCTCCTTGGGCAGGACGAATCCCATTTGGCCCGAGGTGTCATTCTGTTTCGGGTCCATGAACACGGGCGTGGTCATGGCTACCTTTTGTTGGTCGGTATTCCCGCCGCTGATGTAACGGAACAGCCTCATGAAGCTGCCGTCGTTTCCTGCGGCATCCATGTTGGTTTGAGTCGTCACCAAGTGAAGATCCGGGTAATCGCGAATTTCAAATTTGCCTGCTGAGTCAACGACCGTATAGGCCGCCGACTCATAAGCGTTCCTGGAAGACGATTTCCAAACGAGATACCCCGCTCCAATAATCAGGGCCAGCGTAATTAAGTAGGACATTTTCATTTTTGACAGAATCTCGGATGGGTTTAGTTTCAACGGCTGATTTTAAAACAGGTCGATGTGAATCGACCTGGCGTGGCAATTACTCTACCGACCGATGTTGTCTGACATTCGACTGGCTTGCCTGTAAAGTTGATCCATTCCCTCACGCAAGACCCATGCCCGCTGTGCCATATTGCGAGTGCCCTGAGCTTTTTTAATAGTTTGTTTTACCAGCATCATGGAATGGTCATCCATATTGTCGATTCCGGAATCGCTGATTTCAGTCATCGCGTTCATGTAGATGTCGCAACACTGGCCATGATGACCGGAGTTAAAGACGGGAACGCCGCGTTCGATCGCAGCATTCAAAGAAGTCATGACCTGGCGGCGAGACATTTTGGATGGCAACAGGACCTGATCAATTACGTGGACCAGACCGTTGGAAGCCGGCAGGTTCTTGGCCAGGACTTTGGATTGATTGATACGGACCCCGTCAGCCGACAAACTGACTTCAATCGATGGACCAAGCAGCGTGTTGGCGCGGCCGGCTGCAACCGCCTCATCGTCATGTAGGCGACCGGGGACGACATGATACTTCAGAACATTGATCAGTTGCTCACGATTCTCGGGCTGCAACAACGATTCGACCGTGCCTTCCGGCAGCTTGGCGAAGGCCTCGTCTGTGGGGGCAAAGACGGTAAACGGACCGTCGCCATTGAGCACATCGTTCAAACCGGCAATCCCGACTGCTGCCAGTAGCGTCGAGAAATTGTCTGCCTGGTACGCGGTTGCCAGGATCGTTTCAAATTCTGGCAGCAAAACGGCATCGATCACGTGGATCACCCCGTTGGAACATTCGATATCGGTTTTGGTGATCACTGCGTTGCCAACCCGCAATGCATCGCCTTTGAAATCCAGGCTAAGTCGTTGTCCGTTCACGGTTGCCACATCGCTCAGATTGTACGCATCACGGGCAGCCACTTTGCCCGGCAACACGTGGTAGGTCAAAACCGCGGTGAGCTGGGATTTGTTTTCCGGTTGCAATAGCGATTGAAGCGTGGCTGGGTCGACGTTTTCAAAGGCGGCGTCGGTCGGGGCAAAGACAGTGAATTCTTTATTTCCGTTGAGCGTGTCTACCAGGCCGGCCGCTTTAACCGCGGTTACGAGGGTGTCGAAATTACCAGCCGCAACGGCTGTTTCAACGATGGTTCGCTGCTGCGCCCGAAGTTCCGACACGAAGATGGTCGATGCAGCCATCAGCAAGAGTAGTGTTGTTTTTTTCTTCATCACCCGTCACCCGTTTTCAAAATTGAACGTTATCAATGGAGCGGTGTAAATCGCTCGCCACAAAGATGATTTCGTAACTCAGTTGAATGCGGATTCAAGAAACGGGTAAAAAAACCGATCATCCCGGCCAGTGCCGGTTTCCGGAGTGGTTCTCATTTCGGGACGGTTGGGGAAAACCTAGTTGCAACCGAACGCAACGCGGGTCATGTTCCATTGGCCACAATCCCGTTTGGAGCGGTAGGACGCCTTGAACTGGTTTTCTGTGATGGTGGCCTCATAATAAAACGTCCCCATCAGGGGTCCCAATTTTCGCGAACCTCGCAGTTGGATCAGGCCATCTTCCTCGTGCACAATATCCAGCACGGCTTTGTAGCGGAACGGAAAAACCTTGCAGAAGGACCCGGTGAATTTGGCTTGCACCTTGGTTTTGCTGATTCGGCAAAAGGTGGCCCTCAAGCGACCGTTGTGTCCACTCTTGCAGCTGACCCAACTTCCCTGCCAGTTGCCGCATAGCAGCTTGGCATTAACCGTGTCCCCTTGAGCGACTGGCTGGCCCGCCACTTGCCCGCAGGCACTCGTTTGCGACAACACCAACAACAGCAACAACAGGGAACTTGTGATTGTTCCGGCACGCATCCGCAAATTCATTTTCAGCTCTTCCAGGTACGTTTGTTTGATTCGCTTCCAAGACATCGAGCGTTGGTCTTCAGCTGGCTACATCCAAGACCACCGGTTTTCATTTTATTTGGTAAAACCTGGCAGGGAACAGACGTAATGGTAGCGCGACCGTTATTTATGAAACGGCATGGCGCGGGTGGCGGTACGTGGGAAGGTTTTGCCCATCGATTGGTCAAGAGGGTTGCCGCTGACTATACGGGCAGACTGCAAAAGAGATTGCCGGGTGTTTCACAAACCGAAGTAACCGGGACGATACATCGATCGCACACAGACAGATCGATCGTAAATGTCCATTGAGAATTCGTGGGAGTCAGTTTTGGCCTTACTCGCAACTGCGAGTTATTAACTAGCCTCAGCCGCCGCCGCCACCGCCGCCACTTCCGCAGCTGCCGCCACCGGTGATACCACCTCCACCGTACGAGCCAAAACCTCCATAACCACCGCTTTGTGATCCGGCTTGCATTCGCATCCGATTGATTTCAGCCTGTCGTACTGCGATACGCGCTTGGCGCACTTGGGAATTGTGTTTGACCCGAGCCTGGACCAGGTCATCGACCATGTCCTCGGCCATGTCTTCACTGCTGGCACGACCGAAAATCTGGTAGCGGCAGTTGTTGTTGTTCAGTTCGACAAATTCGGCCACTCGTTGAGCAACGTATTGTTCACCTTGAAACTTGTTGAACTTAACCTGAACACTACCGTCTCTGCGAGGGACCATTCCCCCAACGACGAACCAGTCGTCTGCCGTATTGCTCGAAGAATCTACCGATTGCAACGCACCCAAATTACTCAACACGTATTGGTATTCCGACATCCCGCTCGTCTGGCTGTCGCAACATTCCATGGCGGAGTTGTTGGTTGGCGGAACATTCGTTGAAATGTTCTGCGAGTTAGTAGGCATGCTGTGCACGGCTGGAGGTTGTCCAAATTGAGCTGGTGCAAAAGATGCGCACGACAGCAGAAGCGCGACACAAACGATCAGGCTGGTTGTTTTCATTGAAATTCACCGTGAACGGGGAAGGGTCAACGGGCGACCTATATTCATTATCTATTATATAGAGTTGAGAACTTTGGTTCAAATCGATTAATTTCCCTCAAATCGCGCTTAATACCCCCTGTTTTTCGGGAGTTCCCTGCATTGGGGGCATTGCTCGTTTCTTGGTTGGCCGCTGCGAAATAGCGACAATTGGGATTTCTGATCCATGGTCCCATCCTTTGAAAGCCACCTTTGTCGTGAAATTGGGATGTCCGTTTGTGGAAAATCGGCCCTGTAGTTGGTTTGTCAACACGTTATTGTGACTTAACTCACGTGTATTCGGTGGACTGACAAAACGATTGTCGTGAATTCGTCAATGCAGCTCTAAAATGTGGTCGACACTCCCGGAAGGCGAGTCGGACACCGTTGGTCCAGTTTGTCTTTTGACTCTCGGGTTGTCAGCGAGCGGCAATTCCACCTCTGCGGAAACGACTGAAACGGTCGGTCGTTACCAACTGCCTTATTGATAAGCCCCGGATAAAAAATGCTCCCCAAGATTGCACAAGACTTTCGGAAATACTGGAAGCCGTTGTTGGCAACAAGCTTTTTGTACAAGCTGTTGACGATTGTTTTTTTGGCACCGTTGGTAGCGTTGCCGCTGCAATTGGCAATTAGTTTCTCCAGTAATCAGGTTTTGACTGACCAAGCGATTGCCTTTTTTTTCGTCACGCCCCTGGGTGCCACCAGTCTGATTGCCTGCATTGCCATTTTCATTAGTATTGCGGCATCGGAGCTCACAGCTCTATTGGCCATTCTGGCCAGTGACGAAAATCAGCCCAGTCCCTTCGCGGCCATTCGCTTTGCCTATCAGAAAAAAGCCCGCATTTTTAAAGTGACGGCTCGTGCAACGCTCGTGTTGTTATTGATCACAGCACCTTTTTTATTGATCGCGGGATTGATTTACCAAACGCTGCTCTCCGAGTATGACATTAACTTTTACTTGCAGCATAGCCCACCCAAATTCAAGATGGCCGTTGGACTGGGAGCCGTATTGTTTTTGACTTGGTTGGTGCTCGCTTTACGTTTGGTGGTCCACTGGTTTTTGGCCATCGGCTTAGCTGCTTTTTGCGAAACCCATCCTGCCAAGAAAATCCTGCAGGAAAGTCGCGAGCGAGTCATTGGTTTTCGCCGACGCATTCTTTTTTGGTTGCTGATTTGGTTCGCAGCATCGACTCTGATTTCGACGATTACTGCGGGAATCATCATCAATGTCGCCAGACTGTACATCCCCACACTAGAAAACTCCATTGTCGCCCTGGTTGTGGCGATCAGTATTTCCCTCGGAATATGGGCTATGGCTAATCTGTTGACGGCGTTATTTAGCCGGTGCCTGTTCGCGATTATCTATTTCTTATTGTTTCGGCAAATGGCAGACGACCTCGCTCGGAAAATACCCGCGACGCTGACCGGCGCCGCACGGTCGCACAGCAAGGACGGGCTTCAATTGACCCGCAAAAGACTGGCTATTGGTTTAGTGGCAGGCCTGTTGATTGCAGGTGGGATGGGATGGTCGTTAGCCAGGAACTTACGTTTATCAGATGACGACGTTAGCATCATTGCGCACCGGGGCGCTTCCAAGCTCGCTCCGGAGAACACGATGGCAGCCATCCAACAAGCGATTCGTGACAACGCCGATTGGGTAGAAATTGATGTCCAAGAAACGGCTGATAATCACATCATTGTCTTCCACGACAGTGACTTTATGAAACTGGCGAATAATCCGCTAAAGATTTGGGACGCGACCCTTGCGGACGTGCAAGCTATTGATATTGGCAGTTGGTTTGACGAGCAATTCAGTGACCAGCGCGCGCCTACTCTAAGAGAGGTCTTGAAGGCCTGCAAGGGAAAGATCCGCGTGCTGATTGAACTGAAATATTACGGACACGATGTCGACTTGGAAAACCGAGTCGCTGAAATTGTGGAAGCGGAAGGAATGGAGAATCAAATCGAGATCATGTCCCTGGAACTGGCCGCTGTGAAAAAGATGAAATCACTGCGACCTTCTTGGCGAGTCGGTTTATTGATGTCTGTCGCAACAGGCAACCTGGCGGCGTCGGAAGCTGATTTTTTGGCCGTGAACGCTGCATTTATTGATCGCGGTATGATTAAAACGGCGGGTAGCCGAAACCAAAAGGTACTGGCGTGGACGGTAAACGATGCGGCATCCATGTCGACCATGATTGGCATGGGGGTCAACGGACTGATCACCGACAATCCTGCGCTCGGCAGGACCGTGCTGCAGGACCGCAAGAAACTAAACGTGACCCAACGGCTGATGCTAGAACTCGCGGACGTATTCGGTCTACAGCCTCAAATCGTGGACCAGTAACCACCACTGCCTTCCAAAACTAGCCAGCCGGGTAGACGCAACTGGAATCGGTACCCAAGGCTACATCCAGTGTCCAGAAAACACCAACAAGGCCGACTATAGCAAAATGATTGCCAGGCTCCAGGGCAACACCAAGGAGGCCAGCGCACCGATCCCGGTCCCTTTCACGTAACGCTTACAGAACACAACGACCAACGGAAAAGAAGGTTTCAAAGGAGCGATTATTGGTCGACGAGTCGCCGACGCGATGCGCGGCCTGCGTCAAATCCGGTCAGATCCCAAGTTCTGCAACGCTCTCGGACATTAGAGAACTCATTGGCGGCGCTGGCATCCAGCAAGCCCCCAGATCTCCGAATCCGTGCAAGATTGGTAGCGATCTGACTCCGCTGAAATAAAATTGACCCGAACGAGGCAGCTCCGGACAAACCTTGAGCCGGACGAGCATCGTGGTGCAAATTCGGTGGCGAAAGCCGACGTGCAAATATTTGACAGCGATCCAAATTGCGGCCAAAATGTTATGCTTAGATGATTAGAATCCCTATCCGTTTCGCGATTCGGTCCAGAGAGACAACATGGGCATCCCGCAGAATTGAGTAGGTCGCATAGGCCTGCATGTTGTCAGTCAGTGCGTCAAGTTTTGGCAGTTCTTTTCAGAACATTAGTTCCATGAAAAATAGCGATACCCTGCCATTGATCGTCCCTTTTACTTAACTCACGTGTATTCGGTGGACTGACAAAACGATTGTCATGAATGCAATTCTAAAATGTGGTCACTGTGGCGCGACACTTGCCGAAGGCGAATCGGACGCCGTTTGTCCAGTTTGTCTTTTGACTCTCGGGTTGTCAGCGAGCGGCAATGTTACCTCGGCTGAAACGATTGAATCGGTCGGTCGTTACCAACTGCTGGAAAAAATCGGGCAGGGCGGAATAGGTCAGGTTTACAAAGCCCGTGATTCACAACTGGGCAGAACAGTCGCAATCAAGTTCCTGACGATGCAACTGGCCGAATCAACTGAGAATCTACAACGGTTCCAGCGCGAAGCTTCCACGCTTTCTCATGTCAGTCATCAAAACATCTGCATTGTTTACGACGTGGGAAACTCGGATCGTGGACCGTATATCGTGATGGAATATGTTAAGGGGCAATCTCTAAGTGCGATCCTCGATTCCGATGGACTGCCGATTGGCCAAGCCCTCGACATCATGCTGCAGATTTGTGCCGGAATCGAAGTGATTCACGAGAAGGGGATCATCCACCGGGATATCAAGCCATCGAATGTCATGTTGACCGACAAGCATGTGGTCAAGCTGGTCGACTTTGGGTTGGCTAAATGGAATTCGAACCCCGACTCCGAATGGACCCGGCACGAGGATGCTATGCGAACCCGGGCTGAGTTCGTGAAAACGGTACCGGGGCAAGTGGTCGGCACACCCAGTTACATGTCTCCAGAACAGGCTGCCGGCACGGCGGTCGATGTGCGGAGCGATATTTTTTCCCTCGGTGCGCTGTTCTACGGAATGCTGGCAGGCGAACCACCCTTCATGGCCGAGACTCCCATGTTAGCCATGCACTCGATCATCAGCCGCAAATACCGGCCGATTCGCGAAGTCAATCCGGACATCCCAGCCTCGTTGGAAACGATTGTCGATCGGATGCTGGGAGATCTGGACGAGAGGTTTCAGAGTATTGAGCAGATCGTTCCACTGCTACTCCAAGCGCAAGCCGAACAGGGAGTGCCTCGCTCGGTTAGCCAGGCGCCCACCCTCAGTGAGATTTCCTCAGTGGGATTGAGATCGGCCGAAGGCCTTGTCTCTACCGGCTCGACTCGAAAAAAATCCAAGCTCCTTTGGATCTTCGTTCCGATTCTGATGCTGTTGGTTGCCGCCTGGTTCATCAGTGGCTATTTTTCGGATCCGGCCGGTCCAACAGATACAGGATCGGCGGGGCAGGCCCCGTCACCGGTTGAGCCAACTTTGGGTCCGCCTCTCGGTTTCACTGCCGAAGCCCCGTCGGAAATAATCGATCCGATCGAGCATCATGTGGTGCTGGGTGTGGTGGTTGATCCCGGTCCCTTTGTGGACCAGCAAAATCCTGAGGCTCAGGATGTCATCATCGCTGACTTGCATCGCGATCTACAAAAAGAACTGGCGGGAGTGCTGAAGGAATCGGGATTTCCAGTTGTGCCGGTGACGAATGTGGAATGGAACGGCATCAAGGAATCGATCGTAGCCGAAAAAGGTGGTTTTGATTACGGTTTGTCGGTGGGCAGTCTGCTCGAAAAGAAAAATGCCAACCTGTTTCTGAGTATTTCGGGATTTCGCGATACGGAAAAACAAGCCTATCATTTTGATCTTCATTTTTTCAATTTGGCCGGGCGCGCCTTCTTGGCTAAGTCGATGGAAATTCCGATCGAGTCTGTCGGCGAAAACACCGCGTCCAATACCCGTTCATTGTTCCAGCAATGGTTAGCCGAGACGTTTGAAAAGAAGCGAGCCGAATCGACGGGAGCCTCTCTTGCGGGGAACGGGGAAATCCCGCCGATCGAGGGAATCGTCATCCTGCCCGCCTTCGAAGAAGGGGAATCACCTTGGCAGGCGTTTGAGTTTGTGTCCCAGCCAGAGAGGAGCAGGTTGCAATACAAAGTTGCCGAAAAACTGCGGAGGCAACTGTTTGAACTCAAACCTGCCACCAAAACCAAGATCTCGACACCGAGTCGGGAGGAGTGGCGGGCTGCCAGGGATGTGGATGATGATCAAACCTGGGAAGATTTGTTGGGGCCGTTTGAAGCGAACGCCGTGTTGAGCCTGCATGGGAAATACGACGAGAGACTCATGACCTACGGCGTCAAGCTGGAATTGAACCAGATGGGCACCACTTATCTCCAGGGGCAACACCGGTTTGCCTTTACGCAAGATTTCTTCCGGGAGAACTTTGACCAGGTGGTCCGTCAACTATTGGCAGCGCCCATCCTGCGTCCCGAGCAGAACTCTGAGGTACCGGCGGATGGAAATTAAAAAAGGGGATGAACGGTGTCATCCCCTTGGTAAATATACTGCACGCACTTGTCGTGCAGCTCACCTCGCTCTTCGTCGAAATACCATTCTCCCCCTGCGACCCTCCTTCAATTAAAAGTTTTCCCAATCAATCACCCCACCAGGACCCGTTCCTATGCCAATCGCCTATTCGGATTCGTTGTCACTCATGCCTTCCAGTCTCAGTTGGTAACAGGCAGTAGCGATTCCTTCCAGCACCCCACCACCCGGCATGACGTGCATTAAATTAAGACCGGCAAACAAAACTTCGGTGTGATCGTCGGAGCATTCCTGGACCTGGTCGTCGCCCGTATTTGTAAATTCATCCGCCGGTGTTCCGACAGCGATTCCACCCAGCCAGGGGGCTGACATGGCTTCCCCCTTAATGTCTCCCAATTTCATGAATTCCCCCTTAATGTCTCCCAATTTCACGAATGAATTCCCGGTTGGTTGCAACCGTCTTTCTGTTTGTGCGTGCCCCTGGTCGAGCATGGCAAGTGAGGAGATCGTAAAAATGGTGAACAGGGTTAAGAATGTGTTGCGTTTCATCATCAAGTCCTTGCTGTGCGAGGTGACGGGGGCCAATCGAGCTGGCTCCCCTCGGATCGGAATCGATGCGTCCGATTCCCTGACAAAGGGGACTAAACAGAAAACGGACCGGCGCAACACGATTTCCGGGAATTTTTTTTAAAGGCTCAGATAGATGGTTAAATCCAACGATTTCCGTATTCAACCGTCGCGGTTCAGGCCTGGAAGGCGCGGAACAGGTCGTGGATCTCCTCGTCCACATCCTGCTCGCTGGCGACGGTTTGAGCAATCTCCTGCCGCAACAGGAAGCGGAAGCGGTCGCGCATTCGCGAGGCGGCCATCCGCGCGGCCGAGGCAGTCATCTCCAGCTGATCGGCGACCGCCTGGTAGTTCTGTCCCTCTTGGCGCGCGATGAACGGTTTGAGTTGTTGAAACTGGGCCAGCTTGTCCTGTTCCCGGTAGTCCTCTTCCAGTTGTTTCATGACCAACTGCAAAACGGTGCGGGCCCATTGCCGCTGGAACTCCTGCTCGGCCGTCAGGGAATCAGTCGGTTCCATTTTCCGGTCGCCGTCCTCCCGTTGGTCCAGGGAAACTACCGGCCTGCCGCCCCCTCTTTTTTTGGCCTGGGAATGAACGCGCTGTTGCTGGAGAAACCGTTTGAACGAAACGATCAGGAATGAGCGAAATTTGCCTCGCTCGGCATCGGCCACCTTGAGCGAGTCCTTCTCGATCAGCCGGGCAATGAAGGCCTGGACCGAGTCACTGGCGGTTGCTTCATCACGCGATCGTCGCCGGGCATATTCAAAGAGCGGTTGCCAGTATTTTTTACAAAGCTGACTCAATGCTTGTTGAGCATCGGCAGAACCCTGGTCTGCAGCGGCCAAGACCAATGTCCACTGTGTCGTCTCAAAATGAAGCATTGACGTTTCTCTTTCGGACTGTGTCAACAGATCTTGTTTTCGATTCGGCAGCCTGCTCCGTTCCAATTTTCCGTTTGTTGCCCAGCCGAATCAACCCGTCAGCCATTCCATGGCTCAAAAGGTCGGCACCCGCGCGGTGAGAATGCTCTTTTGCTCGGCCAAGAAAGTCTATAAACTAACAACCAAGCTGTGAGAATCAACGTAATTCAGGTCGTTCCGGTTGTTTTTGATCGTCGTAAACTTTGCCGAAAACCTGTTTTTCGATCGAAAGACTGAACCAGGTAGTTTGGTTGTGAATCGTTAATGCCAAGATGGTTTAATGTGATCATCTGGCGAAACTAATCATTTCTTTATAGGGCGTATTACTGTGGCCAGATTTGTTATGTCCCTGGTGGTCTTTGCGATTGTGTTGCTCGCACTTAATTACTTCTTTCACTGGCACATTGCTGTCGGTGCCAGCCTGGTACTGACGGTTGTCCTGAGCTTGGTGTTCGGCATGTTTCAATCCGGCCGAAGATGATGGAGTTGGCATCAGCATTTAGCCATGTTCCACCAACTGTGTAACACGTGATGCGTCTGGCCCAGAGTTCCAGATCAACCTTGCGGACTGGCCTTGCTGTCCGTCGAAGCTCCCGGCCCGCTTTGATGGGTGTTGTGGTTTGCCGGTATACTGTGAAACGGCAGTGCCGGTCTTTCCGCTGGGTGCCAGCCGTTTTAATTCAATCACGAGAGAGCCGATATGCACATTCAAATAGTGAACTTCAAGCTGAATGAAATGACGCGAGCCGATTACGATGCATTGTTGGAACAGGCGGGCCCCCAGTTCCCGCAGATTCCCGGACTGAAATCAAAGTACTACCTGGCCGATGACGAGGCGAATATCTACGGCGGGGTCTATGTCTGGGAATCGAAACAGGCGATGCTGGATTACCAGGCGGGGGAGATCTACCAGGGCATCCTGGATCATCCTGGACTGGCCGAGGTGACATCGGTCGACTTTGACGTGATCGAAGATCACAGTTTTGCTGCCGACTAAAATCTGCTGGGCAACAGGTCTGGTTACTCGGCGGCCAACTTTCTTGTGGGTGGGTCGGGAAGTGCCGGCTGGCTGGTGATCAGCTGATCCGCAAGACGGGTCCCGCGTTGAATCCAGCCCGGTACAAACCAGTCCAGCTGGATTTCATAAGACATCGCCGGCCCGATTTGCTACAGTTTACCGGTGGGACCGTCCGTTACCTGATCCGGAGTGACAACCTTGCGTCAAACTTTTCCGCGCGTGTTGGCGATCGTATTACTGTTCGTGACGAT
>JABACA010000240.1:0-3747 GCA_014237975.1 Mariniblastus sp.
TCCTGTTTGCCGGTTCCAACTATGACGGCGGTTCCACCCTGAAAGGCCGCGATTGCCGGGTCGTATTTGGCAAACCGGACGGGACCTTTTCCGATCAACAGGTGATCGAGTTCGATTCGGATGTGGCGGGTGATGTCGATTGGCTGTGGCGGGTCAGTTGGGGCGACGATGGGACCGGGTATGGAGTCGTCTATCAACCGGACAAAGAGACGTGGGGGCTGCACCTGGTCAAAACGCGGGATGGCGTGCATTACGACCTGGTTAAATCGTTGGATCTGCCGGGCAAGCCGAATGAATCGACGATCCGTTTTGATGGGAAGCGGATGTGGATCGTGGTGCGGAATGAGGCCCGCAACGGCCACCTCGGTCAGAGCTTGCCGCCCTACACCGACTGGAAATGGGTCGATGTCGATCGGCGGCTGGGTGGACCGAATATGCAACGGTTGCCCGATGGCCGCTGGTTGATGAGTACCCGCGAGTACGGCGACGTGACCCGCACCGTTTACGGGATCCTGCCGGAAACGGGAAACTTTCAAAAACTGGGCACGCTTCCCAGTGCGCACGATACGAGTTACCCGGGGATCGTCATTCAGGGAGACGAGGTGCTGATCAGCTACTACTCGGGCCACGAGGGGAAGACATCGATCTACCTGTCCCGGATCCCGCTGGATGATATCCCAAAACAGGAGTAATCGATGTGTTGGCGGCGGTTTTTCTGACCAGGTTTTGAACCTGAGAAATGACTTGGAGTTGCCGATGTCAGCTTCATTCAATGGAATGATCGGACTGCGTGAAAGCGGTCGACAAATCAGAGGATCAGAACCACGCTGCTGTTATGAGTTGTCGGATTGAAGGTTAAGGGGTCATGTCGGCCCAACTTGCGCTTTGGCGAAGAACAAATTGTGGAGTACAGAGGTTGTCTAATGGCCGATAATTTGGTTCTGACTAATCCTTCTATCGTTCTTTAACCAGAATGTCTTTGAACCAAACTCGGGTGCCACCTCCGTGCAATTGCAATTCCAATTTTCCTCGGTCCACAATCTTGGGGTTGTGGAAATCGACCGTGAGAATACCGTTGACTCTTACCCGAATGCGGGAACCCTGCGCACTGATCTCGTATTTGGTCCATTCATTATTGTTGATGGAATCTTGTACAACCTTTTTTAGATTCTCCCGCATATCGGCCGTAAAATGCTCTGGGTGGTTTACTTTGAGCTCCGCATTCACACATCCTGTCAAGAAATCACGCCCTTTATTCATCGGTAATTTTGGTATGAATCCAATCTCGGCTTGAAAGGGCACAATGGTCCCGTCCTTGGTGCGATAATTGCGGAAAAACAGCCCCGAGTTCCCATAATCCAATTTGAACTTGAATTGCAATTCAAAATCATCGTAAGTTTTTTGGGAAACGAGTTTAGTTCCATTTCCTTTTGAACATTCACCAACAATCGTATTGTTTACAATCTTCCAGCAGTGGTTGCCTTGCCAACCGTCGAGCGTCTTTCCGTTAAAGAGTGCCACCCATTCGTCTTTTTTTGGCGTTTGAGCCATGCCACCGCTGTCCTTGCGGGGAGTGTTATTTTCATTTACGGGATTTGAGGTTCGATTGCCAGGAGACATGAAGTACTCGTCCGGAATCGGCAGGACGACCCGGAAGCCGCGGTTCGTGTAACGTTCTCGAATCACGAGTGGCTTGGTCGGCCGCGCAGCTGACTTGAGCCCGTCGATACCGGATGCATAACTGCCACCGCGAATGATCCTGGCAGTACCTGAGGCGGGACCGGTTGGATCGGTCACCGCGCCGGTCGGCCGGTCCCCCTGCCAGTCGGAACACCATTCGGCCACATTGCCCAGCATGTCGTGGTAACCCCACCGGTTCGCTTTCTTTTCACCGACCGGGTGCGTTTTCCGATCGGAGTTGTTCCGGTCCCAGGCATAGTCACCGATCGCGCCGGGATCGTCACCAAAAAAATAATCGGTCGTCGTGCCGGCGCGACAGGCGTATTCCCATTCCGCTTCGGTCGGCAATCGGTAAACGCGATCGATCTTCCTTTCTGCCGGTAGCTGGGACAGTTTCCGGCAGAACACGACCGAATCGTCCCAAGTCACTCGCTCAACCGGGTTGGCCGAGCCGACCTGTTGACTCGGATTGTCATTCTGGATTGTACGGTATTCTTTTTGCGTAACTTCGTAGATGCTGAGGTAAAAAGGTCGGGTCAGGGTGACGGCGTGTTGCTGATCGTCGCCCATCATAAACTTGCCCGGGGGGATCAACCGCATCTTCAGGCCGATACTGTTTTCGAATTCGACTGGCAGGCCCATATGATCAGCCCACGCCTGTTGGTGAGCCTTGGCCGTGTCGGCATCAAACGGAGCATTGGCGGGCGGTGGCGACGATGCGTTTGTGGTCTCTTCACCGAGCGGTGCTTTGCTCGCCGGAAAGAAAAAGCGGGGGGCCAGGTATTTTTCGGTCCGCACCTTTAATTTCTCTCCGCCCTTGAATTGCTTGACGAAGACAGGCCAAGCGGACGGGTTACCCGGATCGTCGCTACCCACTTCGATCGTGGTGAGTCGGCGCCAGCCGTCATCGAGCAGTTGCTGCTCTGTTGTCAATTCCTGTTGCCACTGCCCGTCCTTACCACCACCACCCCACCGGGGTGAAACGGCCATGACAACGTAACCGGGGCTGGTCACATTCACATCGGCGCGGCCCTGGTGGACCTCCCATTGGGTCACCTGCAAGCCGTTCATTTCGACCGGGACCTTCGACCAGACCGAATCCCGGTCACTGTGAATCGGTAAACCGACCGCTAAAGGTTGGATCTTGGGCTCGGTGGGAAATTCGAGCTTGGCGAATGACCCGCCCAATGTGTTGTTGGCTGGCGTTGGTTCAGGCTCGGAATGAAAACGGACTCGTACGCCAAGCTTGGGGTCAATCTGTTGATGGCGGTAGGCGATCACCATCTCCTCACCCGGTTTGGCGAACGCGGTAATGTCAAAAACGCCTTGCATCGTTTCATCCAGACGAGTGTTGGGTTGCGTTCCGTCGAACGCGTTGAACAAGGTGTGAGTGGTCCCTTTGTGATCGCGGTAGCGTTTAACATAATTTATGACAACCCGATCGTTGACAGACAGCACCCCTAGTTTGCCGGCATGTTTCCAGGCTGGTGTTTCATGGGTCCAACCACCGCGGATAATGCCGATTTCAATCTTGGTAGTACCTGCTGGAATTTTGATCTTCTCGGTCCGAGCCGATGTCGAAAACGGGGAAATGACATCAACGAGTTGAACGTTGGAAGGCTCGCGCCGTGGTTCAGGTTTCGGTTCAGATTTCGGTTCAGGTTTGGGTTCGGGTTTGGGTCGGGGTTTGGGTTTGGGGTTGGGGTTTCGGTGGTCGCGGCCGGTGGATCGAGTGGTCGTCTATTTTCGGGTCTGGTTTGAAGGGGGGGGGCGGCTGGGGTGTCGCTTGGCGTTTGGGCGACCGGTTTGGCGTCCGCCTCGAACAGGCCAAACGGATCCATGCCGAACCCGACCCACAACAGCAGGATGGCCACCGAGACCCCGGCAATTCCGCCCAGCGGGACCATGATCATGGTGATGATGACCTTGGCCCGGCTGTCCCGTTTCCGCCGTGACGTTGTTCGTTGGCGAGGATTACTTGCCGCTTGCCCGTAATCCGGTTGCGGCTCGGATTCGATCTGGAAGCTGTGGGAATAGAACCCGGACGAAGGTGCCGGCTCGAGGTCC
>JABACA010000240.1:3757-3973 GCA_014237975.1 Mariniblastus sp.
GCCGAAACGGGTTTCACCCGAATCGGCCGTCGACCGGTCGGTGGCTGGTTCATCCGCCATCGGTTGATCGGGGAGCATCCCCCGCTTGCGCAACTTGGCGTCGTACTGCCGCCGCGTTTCCGGGTCGAGCAAGGTTGCCCTGGCCGCATTCAAATGGCGGATCCGTTTGGCCGAACGGCGGTCATCCGGGTTGTGGTCGGGATGATGGTCCTGGAC
>JABACA010000241.1 GCA_014237975.1 Mariniblastus sp.
CTGGATCGATCGTGTTGTTTTGTCGGTCATCCGCTGACAGTCGGCAAACTAAAAATTGAATGGGAACAGGCCTGGCTTTCCTGTTCAGAAACACTCTGTGCAACATGGTTGCCGGTAATTGTGGTCCAGGAATACACAACGGGTCGACCGGACCAAAGGTTGATGACCAGCTCCGGTTTCCACGGCAAATGAAGAAAATCCAATTGGTTTGAACGGAATTGTTTTCGCCATCCGTTAAAAGAAAATCTGGGTGCTCCAATATAAAAACCTATATCCAACTGGATTAATTGTATAATTCAGTTAGGTTGGTTCTCGTAAGCTCGTCAAAACTACTCTACGAATAAGGTCTAACAATCGACAGCTTTAGTAGCTCGCTATGCTTAGTGTCCAAGTGATGACTTTGCCAAACCTCTCTGCGTTGGCTAAATGTCACAAGTCGATTAAACTTTCACTTGTCATGGTTTATGCAACCAACCACGACGGAAAAAATCATGAGCCTCTGGAAAGCTAGATAATGAACATTCTTTTGGCAGAAGACAATCTCATCAATCAAAAATTTGCACTTCGCGCTTTGGAAATGAAAGGCCACAACGTCAAGGTTGCAAATAATGGAGTAGAAGCGATCAACCTGTGGGAAAACCACGATTTTGAATTAATCCTGATGGATGTACAAATGCCTCAGATGGATGGACTGGAAGCCACCCGACAAATTCGCGCCAAGGAGCTGGCTTGCAACGCTGACCAACCAACTCTCATTGTTGCCATGACCGCGCACGCCATGAAAGGTGATCGTGAAAAATGTCTAACGGCAGGAATGGATGGCTACCTGACCAAACCGATCAGGCCAACTCGTTTGTTTTCGATTGTCGAGGAATTGGCTAAGCCAACATCCGAACGATCGCTTGAAATATTTTCTGACGAATTTTGAGTCGCAAACCTTCTTTCGTTATATTGGTATAGCTGGCTGATTCCTGGTTGCCGATTCTATCTCCAGCCAATTCAAGCCAAAAAAAAGACCCGGCCATACGACCAGGTCTTTTACCATTTGCAATCTTGTCAAAGAACTTGTATCAGGAAATCAGTTCCTTGATCATTTTTCCACTATTGGCAATCTTCATCGGTCGACCGCTACGACTCGTAAAGGTCGTTTCAAGCGAAATTCCAAGTCCCGCGCAAACCGTAGCCATCAAATCTTCTGACGTGTAAGAGGTACCATCGACGCGAGTTCCGTCTTCGTTGGTTTTTCCAACGGCCAAGCCGCCATTCAAACCACCGCCACCAACCGCAACACTCCAGCTACGCGCCCAGTGGTCGCGTCCGGTATTACCGTTAATCCGCGGAGTTCGGCCGAATTCACCCATCCAGATAACGGCCGTATCCTGCAACAGTCCGCGCGTTTCAAGGTCCTCCAGCAAGGCACTCATCGCTTTGTCCACCGTTGGCAAACGCTGATCCGCCAATGTCGTAAAGATATTCTGGTGGTTATCCCATCCACCCAGATTTACTTCGACGAACGGTACGCCAACCTCAACCAACCGCCGCGCCATAAGACAGCCACGGCCAAAGTTGTTTTCACCGTAACGTTCTTTAACCTCGTCTGACTCCTGGGCAACCTTAAAAGCAGCCATTTGCTTGCTGGTCATCAGGTTTAGCGTTTTGTCCAGTACTTTGGCATGCTCTCTGGCCGAGATGCCCCGGTCTTCACTAATGAACCCTGTCTCAAGGAGCTTGAGGGCCTGCATCCGCTGGGTCAATCGATCCGGGCTAATCCCCATGTCGAGATTGCGAACCTGACCACTGGAATTCACACTGAACGGAGCCCATGCCATGCCCAAAAATCCTGGACCTTCACTACCACCACCAACAGATACAAATGGCGGGATTTCTAGTTCAGGTCGCTGCGCCGCCAGCTCATGTGCAATCACAGAACCATAACTCGGATGAGTAACATTTGGATTTGGGACGTATCCTGTATGCATGTAATATCGACCACGCATGTGATCCGCTTCCCGGGTACTCATGGAACGAACCACCGACATCTTGTCCATGTTCTTAGCCATCATTGGCATGTGTTCGCAGATTTCCATGTTGCCATTCGTTGCGATTGGCTTGAAAGGACCACCGGTAGCAGAACCGGGTTTCAAATCCCAAATGTCAATCGTACTTGGACCGCCACCCATCCAAAGCAAAATAGCGCTTTTTCGATTACGTGACAATTCACTAGCATGAGTTGTCAAGGTATGGCCCATGGCCAGCGCGCTACCGGTCAATGCCGACGCACCAGCCAAATGATTCATAAAGTGTCGCCGTGACATTCCACTGGGTGTTCGTAATTTCATCTTAGTTCTCCAATGTCCATTTTGAATTGCAAATGGGAGCCTTGTATTCAACAGCTTTCCCGAAAGGGTCTGATTACTTAATGGTATTACTTAATGGTTGAAAATGAATTCGTTACTATTAAGAACCACCCACCATAGGTCGGTGAGCGCTTCCCGCATGTTGCCTGACCGGGCACGATAAAACTGTTTAGCCAATGATGATTCTTCACGGTTGGGCTTCCTCCCTAAACCTGCCAAAAACAGATAATCAACCCGGTCCTTATCATCTAGTTTTGGATCATTTACCAGCCGATCGATCAGCCCGCCCTTGGCAGCTGTCGCCTGCTTGATTAAATCTCCGTTAAACATCATCAATACTTGAGGAATCGTCCCGTTAAACGTGGTTGTCTCATCACCTTCGTCCGTTCCGAATGCCTGAGTGAACTGCCCTAACCAATTACTTTTCCGGGCTTCCTGCTGTTCGTAGTTGCCTCGAGAAGCGCCCGCCTGGGTGGCCACCATCAGCGACTCGTACAGTTCTTCAGCCCGCATCTGACGCAGGTAGAAATGCGAAAACTTGGGAGGCTCGCCAAGCAATGGGTCATCGGAATCGTTGTTTTTCGTACGACGACTTGAAAGCGAATAAGGCTGACTCAACGTAATCCACGAGATCAGTTTTCGAATATCAAAACTACTGCTACGAAATTCCTGGGCTAAATAATCAAGCAACTCCGGGTGGGTCGGAATATTGTGGGGACCAAGATCATCAACAGGATTGGTGAAGCCATAACCCAAGAAATGCGCCCAGACGCGGTTAACGGCTGCCTTGGAAAAATAGGGTGATTCAACAATCTTGTCGGCCAAAACCTTCCGCCGGTTAACAACATTGACATAACCGCTTCGCTCAACCTGACTGCCGTCCACGAAAACCGGGTAGGCAACTTTGATCAAACCGTTTCGCAACTCAAAAAACAAATCAGCTTCATCAATATTTCCACTCTCACCATTGAAATCCTGATCCGCTAATTCTGCGGCAGCATTACTGCCCCGCATACCACCGGGAAACGCTCGCACCTGCCTGAAAAAAGCATTCATTTCCCAGTACTTCTGCTGTTTCCAATCATTAAATGGATGATTGTGGCATTGCGTACATTGAACCTGCAGGCCCAAAAAGATCCGGCTGGTTGAAGCGGTGGCCAACGAAGCATCTTCCTCGTTGACTTTGTCAATCAGGAAATTAACCGCTCCATTAAATTCACTTTCGCCCGGAGCAGTCTTGCCAGTCGCCGAGATCAACTCATAAGCCATCTTGTCGTAGGGCTTATTTCGAGCAAACGTATCGCGCAGGTATTTTTGCATCCCCGCACGACTGATCATCGAATTGTTATCCGTTCCGCCCGTTCGACCGATTAACAGATTGGTCCACAGCGTCGTCCAATTCCGCACAAATTCTTCGGTGTAGGCGTCGTCGTAAAGTAATGTTTCAACCAACTTCTGTTTTTTATCACTACTCTTGTCGGAGTCGAACTCCTTGAGTTCCTCGACGGTTGGAATGCGCCCAATAATGTCGAGATAGCCTCGCCGGCACCATTCACTCTCCGCCGCCTCAACCGACGGCTTCAACTCGTAATCATTCCAGGTT
>JABACA010000242.1 GCA_014237975.1 Mariniblastus sp.
CTCGAGTGACCGCTGACCGAAGAAGACCATCCGGTGAAGGCACTCGGACTTCAGACTGCGAAACCATCTCTCCATGTGCCAGCGGAAAATCGTGTCTGGCGTGACAATGGTGGTCAGTTCCAGCAAAGTTTTTCGGCCTATGTCATGAGCCTTCACGGCGAGCAATCGACGCTGATCGTCATTGAGCAGCAGTCGCTTCTTTCCGAGCTTCTTGAGCAGTGTTTCGATCTGTGCGTTCTGGAATTCGATGACCTGTTGTTGACGCTGATTCACTATGCCACAGAGTGCGGCGACCAGAATGTGCCATGGCTGGAGCAGGAAGGACATGTTCGGCGCCGAAAATCGCCAGTGTCCGATGCCGCGAGATGAAATCAAGCGGCGGAGACGAGAGACTCTGAGTCACTGAAATGCCCGCATTTCACGGGGTTTTGAGGCGTCTTGAGTTCGGTGGAGTATTTTGACCCTACAGGTATTACGGATGACAGACCGCTGGCTTCATAGAACAGCAGGTTCTTAGGCTACTTGTCGATTGTCCAGAAATGCACGACGCCAAGCGAGTCGCCGACGATGTGTTTCTTACCTTTGTGTCCAACGGCAACCTGAATCGGTGTGCCGGAACTGAGTGACATCGAGTACGGTTGCTGACTGTTCGTCTTCCAGGCCCGGATGTGATTATCACGTCCCGTGGAAACAACCAAGCCATCTCTACGAAAGGCGACCGACAAGACGCCGTTTGGGAGCTTACCCGTAAATCCCTGGGGCCTGCTGGGAGGATGAGGGCTGGTATTCTGCATTGCCACGAATCCCGTTTCCGTATTCCACCAGATCAAGCGTCCATCGTCGCCCGCACTGGCCAGCAATCGACTGTCACTTCTCCAAGCCAGGCTGCGCACCGCCCCCTTGTGATTGGCAAGCGACAGCAGGATGCCGCCACCGTTAGCACTGCTCAAATACAGATTACCGGCGCGATCCCCCGTGGCGATTTGTTTTCCGTCTGGGCTGAAGGCGATGGCTGTCACCCAGTCTGTATGACGAGTAATGCGGTAAACCTCTTTGCCATTCTCTGTCGAGTAGGCTTTCACGACCCTCCCCGGACCACCTAACGCTACGATCTTTTGATCAGGACTGATACCGGCGGCGATAACCGTATCCAGTTCGTCACCAAATTTCCCCATCACCGATCCCGACTTCACGTCATACAGTCGAAGCGAGCCGCTGTGCCCAGGTTTGCCACCAGCGGCTAACAACACAGCTCCGTTCAAACTGAACTTAAGTACGTGCGGGATCCCGTCGTGATACGGCAGTTTACCGATCTCTTCTTCGGTTTCCGTATTAAACAGCCGGATATGTTCGTAGCCGGAAGCGGCCGCCAGTGGCGCCCAGGGGCTGGTCGCCAAAGCCAGGATGCCCAAAGGCCGCCGCGTGGCCGTGACCTCTAAGGCAGGCAGCTTCGGGGGCATGGCGGCGAGCCCCTCGGGTTTCATCGCTGCGTTGGCTTGTGGCGTAAAGGTCAAGGTCCGCTGAGTGCTCAGCGCCTTACTTGACGCTGACTCCCGCAAACCAGTTTCGATCCAGGCATTGATTACCGCAATTTTTTCAGCCGGTAGCGGTGGTGATTTGGGAGGCATACGGCCAGACTCATCCTTATTGGTGATCGCTTGATAGAGGATACTAGCTGCTGGCCGCCCCGCCTTCACCACCGACCCAGCGCTGCCACCTGCCATCAAGGTTGCGTAGCTTTGCATGTTCAGATCAGCGTTCTGCTCATCATTGCCATGGCACTTTAGACAGTACTGCTGCAGGATCGGTCTCACATGATCCACATAGGTCACGACCCTTTCGTCCGCGGCTAGTGCCATTTGATTCGACAGCGCGAGCAGTATCGCTATCACGGCAGTCGCGCTGATGTTTCGGACGTGATTCATTTTAGTGATTGGTGATGAACTCAGTGGAATTAATCAAGGCCCACAAGATATCCTGGTAGGGTTGCTTACTTTTTGTTTGCTCACCGACCAGTGCCTGCATAGCGGCCAATTCCTCCGCGGAAGGGGAACGGCTAAGGCAACGCATAAACAGTTCGTTAATAATCCCGGCTGGTTTGCTGTCGCTGGCGAGTAGCCGATCAATCAGCCCCGAGGAGAGGGCCTGGTGAACGTTGTCGCCAACTGCCATATGCAACGTCTGCGACAACGTTGCCTCCCCCTTGGTCTCGCACGAACAAATCGTATTCCTGCTGGAACGGCCGAAAAGCTTAAGGAAATCATCTCGCCAAAGTGGTTGCGATGTATCACCCGGGGTACGCGGATAAAACTCAATTGCCTTGGTACCCTGGGGAAAATCTCGAAATGTGCGACGCCACTCCGTTGCCTTGATAATCGAATCAAGCAACACGTCTGAGCGCAGCCGCCGCAATCGCGACCGGGAGAATTGACGATCATCCGACCCATTGGTGGCATTGGGGGTTGCTGAAAGCTGGTAGGTCTTCGAATTGCAAATCTCACGAACCAGTTGCCGAAGGTCAAAGCCAGTCTCAACAAACCGGTTGGAAATCGCCTCCAGCAACGGGCCGTTGGTTGGTGGATTGGAGACTCGCATATCATCAACCGGCTCAACCAGCCCTCGGTAAAAAAAATGCGCCCAAACTCGGTTGGCAATATTACGAGAGAACAGCTTGTTGCCTGGCGCCGTCAACCACTCCGCAAGTGCAATTCGTGAATCCCGGCCTGCCGGCACAGGGTTTTCCCCGCCAATCACGGTCGCGGGCATCGGCCGACCATCAACCAGGTGGCGGACCGGCGAGGCTTTCCGATTGTTGTAGATATAGAATTCGCGTGGCTCTGCCCCAGGTTTACGCGTAATCCCGGTAAAGAAGCTGACAAAACCGTAATAGTCATCCATGGTCCAGCGATCAAACGGATGGTTATGACATTCAGCACATTGGATCTGGACACCGAGAAACAACTGCGAAAAGTCCGCAGCAAATTCCTTCGGTTTAAACCGCGGGGCGTGAACCAGCATCGTATAGAGGTTGGTCGGACCACGATTCAGGTTACTGCCACTGGCAGCAACCTGCTCACGCACGAATTCATCGAAGGGCCGGTTCTGTTTAATCTGGCTGTGAATCCACTGGTAATACGATTCTGCTGCTTTGACATCCGTGGCGACCGGTGTATAGCCACCCCCCATCAACCTTACGGACTCTGCCCACAACCCTGTCCAAAGATCGGTAAAATCTTCGTGCTTGAGCAATTCGTCGACTAGTAACGCTCTCTTGTTAGGACGCGCATCAGCAATAAACCGCTTGTACTGCTGGACGCTGGGTGGAGCTCCCGCCAGGTCAAGATACAGTCGCCGGACATATTCCGAATCATCAGCAACTGCCGACGGATTGAGTTGGAGCTGTTTAAGACGATCGAAGACCCGTTTGTCGATGTAGTTCGCAGGTTTTACTCCGGCCCACTGGTAATCGGTCTTTTCTGGAAGAACGATCACTTCGCTTCCGATCGTAAACCGATCAAACCGGGCAAAGACATAGGTATCGCCCTTGGAATGGGAAATGACCAGACCATTCTTATCGATGGATGCTGTGTCGTTATTATTCGAGAAAAACAATGCCAGCCTGGTAACGTCGCGGTGACTGCCATCGGAATAACGGGCGGTGACAGAGAGCTGTGTCTCTTTATCGTTCCCTGCAAACGTGATATTTGGCGGGTCCAAAGTGATCTGCAACGGTACCGGGACTTCTTCCTGGTCGTTGAGTGCCCCCTGTTCGATCCACGTCTTGAGTGTCTGGTAATACGGGGTCTCTTTCTTGAACCTTTGACCGCCCGTGTGGGGAACTGCACCGGTCGCCTTCAGCAGCAACAAGCTCTCGTCAGGGACTGCCATGTTAATGCGTCGACCGATCAATTCTTGTGTCAGCCTGAAATAATCGCCCCGCT
>JABACA010000243.1 GCA_014237975.1 Mariniblastus sp.
ACCGCAACTCGATCGCGTGTGTTGGACAGCCATTACCGATGGGCAACTTCGAGTCGAGCGAGTTGTCCAAGTTGAAGACCTCAAAAAAGTTCTTCGCGGTGAAGGTCTTAGTCGGTCGGCAAAGCAGTGCAAACTGGCAAAGTTCGCCGACCAAGAGGATCCGGTCAAACTGACCCGGATAAATTCTTTACCCGACGTTGACATGCGATTCTTCGGAACCGTCGTAAACTCCAGTTTTCATGTACCGGTCGCGATCCAAGGCAAACCGGGCACGATCAATTTCTGGAGCCGCGAGCCGGATGGCTTTCCCGACGAAGCCCAGGAGCTGCTGATAAAAATCAGTCAAGCTATGGCAAACCAGTAGGCCAGTCCTAGGGCTTGATCTTCTTGGGCTTGCAGACAAGTTTCTTGCGATTGGCAACACGGCCACACTTTTTGCAGAGATGGGATGGATGCGCGACCAGCCGGGCATATTTGTCCGGTGACTCTTTGCGAAGCTTTTTCAGGTCACATAGTTTTTTTGACATCTTACTTGCCGGTATGATCGATTCCCGAATCCTCTGACATGTTCATTTTAATAGAACCTTTCAACAAGGAATACAAATGCGACTTTTGTTGACTCTGATTTTCTCGATGATTTTGACGGGAATGCTCTGGGTAACGGTTATAGCGTCAATCGAGCGCAATGTATTGGAGGCCGGGTCCGAATTGATGACCGATGCCTGGTTTCGGGCGACACTGGCCGATGCGTATTTCGGCTTTATTACGTTTTTCACATGGGTTGCTTACCGCGAGACATCTTGGACGGCACGAGTCCTCTGGCTGATTGCCATTTTATTACTAGGCAACATTGCGATGGCAATCTACGTCCTGTTGCAATTGCGTCGGGCCAATCCGGACTGGCCCGTCTATTCTCTCCTGTTGCGGCCCGAACATTTCAGCAACCGCCCAATGGCGGCTCAGCCGAATTAAGTTTGGTCATGAACCGGATGGGTCCTGCTCCGAACGACTGTCAAGCTGGACCCGATCGTTTTCAATCTCGACGACCAGCTCATTGGGATTGCAGCAGACCGGACAGTCCTCTACGTACTGCTGGCGAGTGCCTGCGGTAGGATCGACCGGAACCACAATTTCTTCGCCACAGCTGTCACAAATATAGACTGCCTCTAATTCCACTTTCTACTCCATCCTTATCACTGACAATCTTGTCAAAGTTGGTTCAAGCCAACCTTTCAGGTTCAAGCCAACCTTTCAGGTTCAAGCCAACCTTTCATCCACGTAGTCCTGGATCGATTCACGCGTGCCGGGCGAACGCCAAATCTCCAGGAACTCGGCATAAAACTCTGCTCTGTTTTGTTCGACAAGCCGCATGACGGGCGCCCGGGATTGCTGCTTGGTCAACCGAAATGCCGCCTGGGGAATTCCGGAAAATTCATGGGCAATTTGATTCGCCCTTTCATACAGGTTGTCGGCGGAAACCATTTCGTTGGCCAAACCGGCCGATACGGCTTCACTGCCTTCGAACATGCGACCCACATTGACGACATTTTGAAAATCACTGGTGTTCGCCACAAATCGCAGGATTTCGATCGCCATCATCGGCAGCGGAACTCCGACCCTTAACTCGGGTATGCCAATCCGGGCTTGGGGTGCTATTAAACGGTAATCACAAGCGGCTGCCATCATGCAGCCGCCAGCCACCGCGTGGCCCTGAATCACGGCAATCACCGGTTTGGGAAACACAAACATCCGCTCCATGACCCGTTCCAGCTCGACCAGGAACGGCTCCACATAATCCTCGCCTTCTGCCAACCATCGCTTCAGGTCAACACCCGCCGAAAAAACTCGCTCATTTCCAGACAGGATGAGGGCCCGGCATGAGTCCTGCTCCAAGGTCTCCAGGTGCTGGATCAATTCCCTGCAGAATTCGATATCCATCACGTTCACCTTGCCATGGTTCATCACCAGGCGAGAGATATGGTCGCGAGTTTCCAGTCGTAACATGTTGGTATTACCCGCTTTTTGCCGTCTCTTGAAATAATTTCACCAAAAACTGTCACCTGATTCTGACTTGCGACACTTAATTGGTAAACCGACAACATGAAAATCGTCGGGCAAATGTTAAAATGAATTCAAATCCACAAATGAGTCGGCCATGCAAAGTGACCAAACGCTAGTTAAGAAATTTCAAACTGGGGACCGAGACGCATTTACTGAGCTCGTCAGTCGTTATCAGAATTACATCTGCTCAATCGCTTACAGCTGGACCGGTGATATGGGTCGCAGTGAGGATCTGGCCCAGCAGACATTTTTGACGGCTTGGGAAAAACTGGACCAACTATCAGAACCCGCGAAATTATTGCCCTGGTTACGTGGTATTGTCAAAAACCTCTCGCGTAACGAATACCGAAAACGAGTCACAGATCACGCGATCCGTAGCCAACTCCAATCAAAGGGAGTCCAATTCGAAGATCGAACGCCCTTGATGAGGTGTATTTCACGTGAACAGTCGGACACCCTCTGGACCATCCTCGAACAGATCCCGGATCTCTATCGAGAACCACTGGTACTGTACTATCGCGAAGGCAAATCAGTTGCCAAGGTCGCCGAGCTGATGGATTTGACCGAGGATGCGGTGAAGCAGCGACTTTCCAGGGGACGCAAACTGGTCAAATCAGAGATCGAATCGTTTGTTGAAGACACGCTGTTCGAAACACGCCCGGACAACCACTTTGCCGCCGGGATTATCGCCGCCTTGCCCGCGGCCGGCAGCAAACTGACCGGCTCGGCTGCCATGACCGGCGGGGCAACCGCGGTGGGTACCAAGGGGCTGTTATGGACGATAGCAGGTCCGTTAATCGGAGTGGCGGGTGCTTACTATGGCTGCCGGGCTTCCCTGAATTCCGCCACATCAGAGCCCGAAAAAAGGTTCCTGAAAAAGGCGATCATCTGGGCCACTGCTCTCGCCATTTCTTTTTTGCTGGTCGTCCTTTCGATCCCATTCCTGGTCCCATCGTTGGCTACCCATATCTGGTTTTGGATCACCCTTGGTCTGCTTTACCTCGGGTGTTTGGGGGTTGGCATTGCGTGGAGCAACCGCAGGCTGGTTAAAATCAAGCAAATGCACGGGACTCCGGCCGAACGCTCCGGCGCGCCCCGTCTGCCGCCAACAGCCGTTTCAACCAACGCACTGCGGTGGAACGCGATTGGTTCCGTGGCGGGGGCCATGTCGGTCGTACCCATCCTGGCCATCCTGGCGCACGACTGGATCGGGTTGGCCCTTTACCTGGTGTTGTTGGCCGGCCTGGTCAGCTGGCTGTGGTGGGTGGCACCCCAATGTACTTCCGCCGCTGCTCAGATTCGATTCAATGCAAATTGCTTGCTGGTGACGGCCTGGGTGATGGCCATCTTCCTGCTTGTTCGGTGGGACCATTGGTTGCTGATCACCAACTATCCGGATTCGATTTCCGGCTGGTTGATGGCCATCCTGTTCGCCGGATTTGGGTCACTGCTTTACGTTTACCTGTTGAGCCAAGCACGGCGGATCGAAAGAAACGGGTAACAAGAAACGGGTAACCGAAGGCAACCCACAAGAGGAACTCCTCGACACGTTTCCCGGCAGCCCTCGGTGTCCCATTTTGATATTCGAATCTCAAATCGAGACGACCGGGCGGAACGGATCACCATCATGCTTGAAAATCACCCTGTTTACCTGGCAAAGAAAAATATTTGGAATTGGCACGCCGAATGCAGTTGTTAGGCGAACAAGAGCGGGCAACAAATCCCGAAAAAAGAGCTTTTCTGTTTGCTATCTAGGGTGCCCGCTCTCTCGCCAATGATTAGAAACGCGACGGTCATTCTCAAAGGCTGTCGCGTTTTTTTTGTTTCGCTG
>JABACA010000244.1 GCA_014237975.1 Mariniblastus sp.
ACTTGTTGCGGCAGGTTGCTGAGCCGGGAAATGCGCCGCCTGTACGCCGCTTTTGGTATCGACTGCGCCGGATTCTGCGCCGTCCTGATGAGAAAAGCTGGTTTCCCCCGTGTTTTGCGTGGGGAGTTCGATTCCCGCCGCCTCTCGAAGCTTCGGGATTACCTCTTCTTGCCTTGCGCCATCGAATAACTCCTTTAACTTGAGTTCACCATACGTGATTATCCATGACTACATGGGCTCTTTTAAAGGTGCTGGGCCAATCGAGTGGAAATGCGAATTTGATTCCAAACCAAAACGGGTTTTTAGGAGTAAAAACCCGTTTGACACCTCAGGCAAGCAAACTTCCGCCGACGCGCGCGAGGGTATCATAACAAATTGGAATGGAGATTACAAAGTATCATCATAGATCGATGACGACGTCTCTTGTTTTTCATGCAAGGACGGTTGAGAAATCGAAACAAGACAAAGTCCGCCAAGCTATAGAACGAGCAAAATCGATTCAAAATAATGTAGGTTGTTGCATGATGCGAATTACAAGGTTTTTGAACTTGCGGCAGGACTTGGCGTCGTGGAAAGATCTGCAATCTTCATTGGTTTGATCGACTCGCATTGCGGGCAATCAAAAGTTACATAGGCATCAACGATTTTTTCGCTGGCAACCATTTCGGCGTTGCACTTGGGGCAGGGGATACTCTCGAAGCGGTGACTTTGGTGTGTTTGGTGAATATGATTCTCTACTGTTTTCGCATTGAAACTAATAGTTGTTTTTGTATTGGATGTCACGGGAAGGATAGTCTCCGTCGTCTCCATAGCCACCGTTTCCACCCTCCAGAAACGGCGGCCAGCGTGTCCGGTTTTGGCAGTTATTCGTGTTCCCTTTAGCGTTCGGTTCTTGTACCGACGAAGCAGTGCACCGATTGCTCTAGGCGTGACAGAGCGTCCACAGCCAAGCTCAACGGCCTCCGTAAGCGTTGGATATTCGTTGGACAGAACGTTTTTCTTTATTTCCTGCGATGTCAAACCGGCCCCTTGTTGGTCTGCCTCAAGTAATCCAGCGATTAAGAGGTTTAGTACGTCACTGGATTCATCAGATTCTTTTGCGGATTCTCTGGTACAAAGTGGATCAACCAGGCCGGCCCAAACGAGCGTGCCACGAATGATTTTGGACCAGCTCTCGAACGAACCGAATTGCCCGTCGCGTTGATCGGGACACCCGTGTTGGAAAAACCCACGTAACAATGTCAACGCTGCCACGGCGAGATTTGCACGATTGCCTGCCACAGCCTGCAGTAGGTTCCCGTGACGAAATCCAGTTCGTTCCTCGGGATTTTCGTCCGGGAAATCAAGACGGATCGGGATGACACGACGAGCAATGTCGGAAGCAAAAGTGATGTTGTTTCCTGTCGCAATGAAAACGGTCTTAAGCGGCAATTCTGGGGTCGATGCGGACTTGCCCAAGATCCGGTCTTGCCAAGTTTGGGACGTAATGGCAGCGTCGAGGCTGGCGCCCTTTAGCCGCGACGATAAGTTGTCAAAAAGGACGCAAGGTGTCGACTCAATGGCAATAGATGTGATTGCCTTTCGCAACTCATTGTCGTCCTCGGTGAATGGTCGGCGGGCCGCATGGCGTCCGTAAGCGATTAGTGAGGCAACGTCAGCCAGCAGGCTCTTTCCAGCTCCACGAATATTTGCGGTTATCGCAAAGGGTTGTTTTTGCGGCGTCTATCTGTTGAGCGGTTGGTTGGATTGGGACAGGAGCAAATTCCTCCCGTGGGAGATAAGTTAGTCCTGTTTTATCGTCATATCCCAGCGTTTGAATGAGTGATCCGTCTCGTCGGATTGAAGGTGATTGGATGACACCGGTAAGCGGTCGAATGTATCCTGAATAGCTGCCTCTGTCTCGGATTTGTTTGACCGTATCCTTCGGTGGTCTGATTGTCTTGACAAAATCTTGGCCTAATTTTGATTTGGTCGTTTGAAATAAGCGGCACGCCTGCGTTATTCGTTCACGCAATATGGCTTCGGATAAAGCTCGAATCTGTAGGGTCCCCGTCGGGAGTTCTGGATCGTCAATTTCAATGAGTCCTACCAGGAGTCCACCCCTTGAGTAAACTCGTGATTTTTCATCTCCATCGCTCCAACCGAGCTTCCCGAGAGACACAAGGATCTCGTCGTTAGTTTTGGACTCGTCATAAACGTATTCGACCAGTGGATAATCCATGTCATCCACAATTGTCGGACTTGGTTGGTATTCATCGGTGGATGTAATTCGCTGGCTTAGGTCAATCGAGTCCTTGCCCGTTGCCAGCCAATCGGAAATATCCGATTTTTCCGGTTGATCTTCGAACGTGATCATCTTGACCGATCGGGCGAACTTGGCAACCGATTCCGCTACCTGTTTTGCGTGGGCGACTCCCGCTTTATCGTTGTCCTGACAGACGACGATATCTCGATTCTTCAGCAGAATCGAAAATTCGTCCTTCCATTTTCCAGCTCCGCCCACGTTGCATGTGGCGGTTAGGCCGATGGCCCGCAGGTTGTCCACATCTTTCTCACCCTCCGCAACAAACACCCTCGATGAGGTAGATGCCAGCAGCTCCGGCAGCCGGTAGAGGACTCGACGTACCGACCCCAGTTTGTAATCCCAGTTGCCTCCGGGTATGGGGATCCGCTGGCGGAAGTGTTTGTGGTCGGTGTGATCAGTCAATGATCGAAGCCGTACTGCCTGATAGAGCAGTTTGCCGTTCTCGTCGGGATAGTCGAAAGTGGCAACGGGATTTTCGAAATCCAGTTGGCGATTTTTTTTGGCCGGTTTGGATGTGGTGGTGGATAAGTGGGGACGTGTCAATTCGGCGGTTGGTGTTTTCTCATCAAGCATCAGGTCCGACATCTGTAATCCGACGGAGTTCACGACTGCAGTTGTGTCGCAATTTGCGTGGCAATGTAACAGGATTCGGTCATCAGTCACCTTGATGGAGAGTGACGCATTTCGGTCCTCGTGTGCAGGACATCTCGCCATCATTTGGTCGTCCGAATTTTCTGACGGGTCTCCAAATCGGCGCAGTATTTCAGCGGCGGTCTTTTTCATCTAACAATCTCTTGAAAAAGAAAAGCGCACCACGAGGGTGCGCCTTGGGTATTGGTCCCTTAGAAGGGTGCGACTACCGCACCGACGGACTCCACCTGGAAAAGTGATGACGGATCAACACTGCCCAGGGGTTCATCTTGCTGCAGAACCTGAACTGCCGACAACCAGACGGATACACCTGCCCTTCCGGCCTTGTGGTAACCGTGTAAGGAGATTGCCGCCTTGCCCCAGCAACCAGGTTGTGCCGCCTCGATTCCAATGGGTTTTTTGGCCGCATCGACGACAATGGGAACATTCTTGGTACGAACGGTCAAATAGAATCCGCCGCCGTCCTCAAATCCTTCACGAATCTCGCCAGTTTCAATATTGACTTGCTTCGTGTTGGGTTTTAGCGGCAGGAAAAGTTTTTTTTCTTTCTCCAGCCTCGACCTGACATCGGCGGAAACCGTCCGTGCAAGTTCATTCTCGATCTGGGCCCTGAGTTGCGAAAGGTCTTCCGACGAATCGAAAATTAGAGTCAGTTCGAGCTTGTCGTTCGACGCGTCGAACTGGGTATTGGGCTCACGAAGATGAACCCAAATAAATCGTCCCAACGGGGACACGAAAGTCTTCAAAGCCATAATACGGCTCCTTAAAAAAGGGAAAGGATCGCAAACACCACAGTGGTGAATGCGTTTGCCGCGATTGGTCGAAGTTAGTAGAATTAGAATTGTTGAAACCCTAAAAGCACGTCGTTCGAGCAATCGCGACGTGCTTTTTTAAATGCCTAACCGTTTTGCTTCAGCTTCGGCATTGTTT
>JABACA010000245.1 GCA_014237975.1 Mariniblastus sp.
ATGTCGATCGCACCTAGATTACTGAAACCAACGCTATTAAATGCACCAGTCTTATCGACCTTAATCGTATTACCAACGGGATTGGGGTTGGGTGAAATCTGTTGTGAATTGGCAACAGACGGAGCAAACAGCAGACAGACGACAACAAGGGCGGAAAGATATTTCATCGGTGTGGATCCATGGAAGTGGTTGAGACACTGATCATTGTATTCCAGGCCAACAACCGTTCCTAATGTTTCCGACGCGATTTCTTTAATGTTGGCCTAAATCGGCGGTCGAATCGTCTCCGAGCGAACTGCAGAATCCTCTTCTAAAAGGAATGCGCACAAAAAAACCACGGCGGCAAACCGTGGTTTGTCCGTTGATCGTTGCACGCCTATCGTCGTCGCCGGACGGTCATGCCCAGCCCGGCCGGGAATCGACCCTCGATCTCGGTGCGTTAAATGGTTAGCCGTTTTTTGATGCGAGGCTGGTTGGTTCAATACTTGCTATTTAGTGGAATTCATCAAAGAAAACCGCTTTGGCAGGCATGTTTTACAGGGGTTTTTTACGACGTTGGCGGGGCGGAATTCGGATCGTTGTGCATTGAGAAATGATTGTTTTACGTGCGCCCAATCCAGACCAAAAGGGTAGAATGGAATCCCTCTCTTTTCTGAAGACTTGGTTGTTAGGCTTGGATCTTCAGCGAGTAGCGAGATGGCCAACAGGAGCACCGAAATCTGAAATAGGGCGGCTTTGGCCGCTTGTTCCCATGCCGCGAATAGGTGACCGTGATCTCGTCCGGCCAACCTCCCGCGTTGTTTAAGGCAGCCCCGAAGGATTATGAAAACAACAGTTACGATTATCTGCCTGGCCATCTTGCTGGGCCTGCCATTTGCCGTGCGAGAAGGCTTGTTCGCCAAACGGGCCGAACTATACCCGGCGGTTCTATTCCCGGTCGGCGATGGAAAAATAGACCTGCGCGACCGTACGATTCGTTCATCCAAGATGGAACTCTTTTCGCTGGATGACGCCGGAGTGCCGCATGAGTTAACGCCGGCGGATTTCTTCGACCCAATCCCCACCGTTTACTGGCCCCATGTAGCGTCGGAAAAGAAAAAATTTGGTCTGGCTGCACCGGGCGAAGACCGATTGCAAAAAAAACTGGGATCGTGGCAGCTGACCTTGATGAAGAACCGTTCGTCAACGCCACTCGAAAAGCGCGAGGTGGCTCAATGGTTGGCCCAACGGCTTCGGGCGGTGGGTCGGCCGCTCGATCGAACGCTGGTCGTCAGAAAGACGAGTATGAACATCGACACGGCCACCGGCGAGGAACTGAACTCGGAGATTACTTTTGAATACGAGATTCGGCTCGATGACTATTGATCTGGCAGGAAAAGTTCAAAGCTGGAAATCGGAATACTGCATTGACGGGAATTCGCTGGGCTTCTATCGAATACTGTTCTGTGGTTGGCTGATGCTCTTCAGTCCGTCGTCCTACGCCTGGATTGGCGAAGTTCCCAAGGCATTTTACAACCCTCCCGTACTGAGTTTTGCATCATTACTCGATACGTTCCCGGACCGATCGTTTTTCCTGGTGCTGGACGTGGTGATTGCCATCTCCCTGGTGCTGGTTGCCGTGGGATTCCTGACACGTTTCTCGACGGCCGCGCTGTTGATCGCCCAGCTGGTCGGCAACAACTTTCAATACTCGTTTGGAAAGATCGACCATATCATATTCGTGCAATGCGTCCTGTTGGTGATGTTGATTGTCGATTGGGGACGGTCCCTCTCGTTGGACCAATTGATTTTCAGACGTAAAAGTTGCAGCGCCTCGTCGATCTGGTTGCTGGCAGTGCTGTTGGCGTTCGGTTTTTTTTCCGCAGGGTTCGGAAAAGCCATTCATTGGATCGACTTTGACCTGGAAACGAACGGGTTTTTAAGTTGGCTGTATTCAGGTTATTACACTCTCGACAGGCAGGAACTTCTCGCCCCCTTTGCAATCCAACTGAGACCGGTATGGCTTTGGGAATTCGCCGATATTACAGCGGTGCTGTTTGAGCTGGGATTCATCCTGGCGATTTTACGTCGTCGTACTTTTATGATCTGGTTATTGATCGCCTGCCTGTTTCACTTGGCGAATTGCCTGATCCTGAACATAAGTTTCGCCCCCTATTCGATCTGTTACCTGGCATTTGTACCATGGACCCGCTTGATTCCTTCATTGGCCAACCTGGAACGGTTGCCGGTTTCGGTTTTGCTATCGGTGGGGTTGGTAATGATATTGGGCGGCCCGCCTTTCAACCTGTTTCAATTCTGGTTGGCCTTACCGTCATGGTCCCTCGAACGAGGTGTTGTGATGTGGATTGCCTGCGGTCTTATCTTGGCGCTGGTCCTCGTTCGCTGGAAACCCAACCAGGCAGACCCGTCCGCCAAGTAGGGACTCTATCGTAAATCGTTTGATTGAGTCGACGTTCGAGTGATAGTCAATCTTAAATTCGCTGCAATCCGATTCGTTCCGTCGAAAGAGTCAGTTTCGGCTGGCAGTGTTTTAAGAGAGATGCCAGGTATTTACACGACCACGACGGGAACAAACAACGGCCTGTAAATCGTAAGTTTTCGCCAAAGCGAAGCGAGTTCCACGGTTACCGAACGTGGACTGAAAATTGCGCCGCGGATGGTTTTCCTGTTTTCCGGGTTGTCGGCATTTACCGGCTGGGAACTGACAGAAAGTTGCGATATGTCCCCCTGATTTGATGGTGTTGTACGCCAGGTTTGTTAAACTCTGGTAACGCAATATTCCGATTCATGATTGCCAGAAAAGGGGATGCCAGTGGACGGACTCAAACGAACTCGTTGTTGCCATGGTCAGTACAATCGAGTTGCCTTTACGTTGGTCGAGCTGCTGGTTGTGATTGCCATTATTGGAATTTTGATCGGCATGCTCCTGCCGGCAGTTCAGATGGTTCGTGAATCGGCTCGGCGGACCGAATGTGCCAACAAGATAAAACAGATGGGACTCGCCCTGCAAACGTTTGAATCCTCAAATGAATATTTTCCTCCCAGCTACAACGGCACAGGTTTAAAACCAGGATGGAGTTGGGGCACGCATATACTCCCCTATGTAGAACAAAACAATCTGTTCCATTTCGGTAATTCGCGAAATCTTCTGTTTGGTGGCGGTAGTAATCCTGCCACCGTAACAACCGAATATAGCCAAACTGAATTGACGTTGTTTCGGTGTCCCTCCGACTCGGGGCCCAATTTGAATCCTATTCGCTTAAATCATGCCATGTCCAACTATCGAGCTGTGGCGGGACCGTATACACAATCCTGTTTTTGTGCAGATTTGGATTTCGGTGGCGTGATGTATCAGAATAGCGAAACCACGTTCTCGCACATCCTGGACGGCACATCCCACACGATTGTTATTGGCGAGTGTGTTTTCGACGAGTCGACCGGCAAAAAAGCGGCCATCTGGCCGGGTATGTCGGGTTTGCGTGGCGGTGCGGTATGGATTAGCGACGTGATGTGGTGGGTGGATGCGGACAGCGCACAAATCAACGGCCCCGCCTCTCAAGCCTTCAGCAGCAACCACCCAGGTGGTGCGATGTTCGTGTTTTGCGACGGTTCCACTCGGTTTTTTGTGGAAGGCGGAGATGTCGATATACTGCGTTTTCTGGCGGGCCGAGATGACGGCGTCATCGTGAGCGCTGACTTTTAAGCGTTTCTGGCAAACCAGGAATGGACGGTCCCGCATGACGCTTCTGGCGTTGCGGTTGGTTTCTTGTTCCGCGCGATCGCGTGTGGGATACTGTAAGGGCCTCAGAAACTGCCGCTTCCTCGTTTACG
>JABACA010000246.1 GCA_014237975.1 Mariniblastus sp.
CGGTTTTGTCCGGTTTATTCCTACGAAAATAGATTCGCCCCGCGGTGCCTGCCCCCTGGGCGAGATAGAAATCCTCCAGACCGTCACCATCAACATCTGCAAAGACAATGCCAGGGCCGAGCCGGGAATGTTTACCGGGGAGTAGCGGCTGCCGCGAGAAGTCGTCAAAAGGACGCTCACGATGGCGAACCCCTTTCAAACGATCAACTGCCACGAACAGGGAATCCCTTTCCTTGGATGGTTTCCCCTCCCCCGGAACGGTAGCCGGCTCGGTGATTGTGTACCGCTGGTTCGCCTTCAGGCTCTCAAAGGACTGATTACGGCCGCTGGGCCATGTTACTGTCAGCGATTGGATTTCCTTTTGGTTACCCAGGCCAAAGTGCAGGGCCGGCTCCGGGCAGGACATGAAGCCCCGGGCCGAGGTGAGATAGCGGGTCAATTTTTGATCCGGGTTTGCCAGCCGAACCGTCACGGTGGCACCAATGCCGAACCGGTTGCTTGCCGTTCCAACAAGCTGCACAACAATCCGATGGCCTGATGCACCGGTGTTCTCGAAGATCGATGGAGCGCCGCCGAAGTTGTTCACCACCACATCCAGGTTTCCGTCCCCGTTCAGATCCGACAAAACGGAACCGAAACTGACACTGTTACTGCCCAACCCCCACTCGGCACCACTCTCCCGCATTTTCAGGTCGGCCTGGTTTCGAAATACCCGGTTGGTTTGGAGAAGAGGTTTCTGCGCATACCAGAAGTCGTAATAACGATCCCAACCGTCCTTCGAGGGTGCCTTTGCACGGAGATCGCTGTTCAGCCAGTCGCGGCTCATTCCGTTAGTGACGAATAGGTCCTCCCAGCCGTCATTGTCAAGATCCCCGAAGTTGACCGACCACGTCCAGTCCGTTTTCGAGACGCCGTAAAGCTGGGCGACTTCCATGAAGTTTTTTGTTCCCGAGTTAAGATAAAGCGCATTGCGCATGTACTGTGGTGGGACGGGAAAATTCAAAAACCACGCGTCGCTGTCGGGCCCGGACATATTTCCCATCTGCATCTTCTCATTGTAGTGCGTGCTGCCCGCCATGTCGGTGGCAAGAAAATCCATCCAACCGTCGTTGTTCAGGTCAGCAATATCAGCTCCCATCGAAAACCACGGCGTATGGGGAAGGGACCCCCTGGTCATGTCGGTGAATGTAACGACGCCATCAGCGCCAGGCCCGTTGTTCGTCCAGAGCCGGTCCGGGCCGTAGAAATCGTTGGCAACATAAAGATCCGGCCACCCATCCTGATTCCAGTCCCACCACGTCGCCGAAAGGCCGTAATGGTTGCCGCTCATGCCGGCCTCGCGCGTGACCTCCCTGAACGGTTTGCCGGGCCCTTCGTTTCGGTAGAGGTGATCGTACTGGCCCGCGTCAATCTTCTTAAATCCCTTGCCTCCGGGCAGAGCGATCACATCCGCGTATTGCCGGAATGCCTCGGGGAGAACCGGCTCGCCATTCGGGCCCCGGCTTAGGGAAAACGGCTGGCTGAGCAACGAAGCCGGAACTGGAAGTCTGTTCGTGACCACTAATAAATCAAGGTCACCATCCCGATCATAGTCCGCGAATGTGCCCACGATGCTCGCTCCGCTAAAATCCACACCAAGGACACCGGCGCTTTCGACGAGTACACGCCCGCCACCCTGGGGGCGGTTCAAATAGAGCCGGTTTGGACAGTCAAAACCGCACACATAGAGGTCAAGCCAGCCGTCATTGTCGACATCCGCCCATGAGGCACCAGTCGCCCAAGTACCCGCGGGCGGGGGCGGTTTCAGAAGGGACGATCTGTTGGCAAACTTGAAATTGCCCAGGTTCCTGAACAACTGCCCGCCGTTGGTTTGCCCGCAAATGAACAGATCAGGATAGCCGTCCTGGTCATAGTCCCCGGCAGCCACACCCGCCCCGGAAAAGGCGTTCGTCAGCTGATCCCTGTGTTTCGCAGGCGGATTCCAGCGGTGAATGAAGTCGATACCTGCTCCAGAGACATCAACCGGCCGGAAAAGCTTGGATCTCTTTTGGCCAGCACCACCCATTTCGAGAGCTCTCTCCTGAAGTTGAGCGAACAGGTTTTGTTCGCCCGCGACAAGAAGGGTCAAAACGACAAGCCCAATGGATCGCAAACGAGCTAACATCTCGGGAGTGTAATCAAGCCACTTTCAAAAACAACCGATCAGTACTCCGTGGCACAAAAACGGCATACCGACCTACGCCTGGCAAATAGTGTAGGATTCAGGCCTTCACCTTGGCTCCATGGGGGATTTACTTCCTGGCTCGACCAAACCAGGCCTCACCGTCAGCCTTTATTTGCAACGGGCTTTCGCCGTTTACATCGGTCCACGGGCCGTTAACAGTCGGGGCAGTCTGCAATGTGCCGTCAAATGTAATCGTCAGCGAACCGTCAGCGTTCTTGACAACGGCAACGGCGGGAGAAACTTCCGCCAGCGGAGACAGGCCTTCTGCAATTTTTTTGATCTCAACCGCAGTCAAGGCCACGTCCCATACAGCGATGTCATCAAGCTCGCCATAGAAGTAATTACCCGCGGCATCCCAAATGCCGCCACCACCAATGTTAAACGAGTAACCGGAGTTAACGGGCCCTCCCCCACCTACAGTGTATGTCTCCTCCCCGTTCACATAGGTTGAGATGGTACCGTCACCCAGCACAACCGCGACATGGGTCCATTCCTCAACGTATGGGCCAAGCTCGGTTTGAACCGAACCCTTGGGGCTCCACCACATCATGGACTCGGCCTCTATCATGCCAAATTCAACCGCGTCGTTCTGGCCAAACCAACCAGTCCTGCTGAGCTGCTCCTCCTCAAATCGGACCCAGCCCGACATGGTCAATGCTTCGCGATCGTTGAGCAGACCACTTTTGGGTGGCGCTGGGCCATCTAAAGTTTGCCAGTTGCCGGTGTCCGTGCCGTTGCCACTCCAAAATGTCCACGCACCAGCGGGCTGGTTGTCGTAGATCAGATACCCTTGGCTGTCGGGATTAAGGTCGTTTCGGCTGGTGACCGGCGATTGCCATGCCCCCGCTCCACCTTCTGATCTGGCCCACAACGCAAGCGTGAAACTCTCAGGATTCAGCTCTTCGACCCAGTCATGCTGAATCATGCTGCCCCAGCCATCAAATCTTGCTGAGGTTCCGGTATTTTCGTTCGCACCAGGGAAGTCGTATTCCGCATCGTCTACTGCAGACAAAAAATCTCCGATCTCTGAATCACCATGTTCATCAAGAGGAAAATGCGCAACCAGATCGGCATCCTGTACCTCGGCCCCGAGGATACCCTCAGTCATGGCAGCCTTGATTTCATCTTGAGCCAATGCCCCGTTCCAGAGGCCGATGTCGTCAATATCACCCTTGAAAAAGTAAGCAGTTCCATTATCCCCACCTGCCCCGATGTTGAACGGCTTCGTGTCGTTAGGAAAAACCGAGTCATTGGACTCTGCTGCAAGTTCTCCGTCGATGTAGAGCTTCTTTATTTCCTGCTCGTTGTCGTAGGTGATGCTAATATGCTGCCACTTACCTTCGCCACCCTGGCCGCCCCCGATGGTGACATAATCCTCGTAGCCATCGAAGAAAAGCGCATA
>JABACA010000247.1 GCA_014237975.1 Mariniblastus sp.
CCCGGGGGCAAGCAGTGCGGAAAACCCGACCGCAAACCGACCGTGAATGTCCATCGCCGACGACTGGTAGTGACGACCCACCGTCCCAGGCGGGTTGGCTGCAATGTTATTCTGGGGACAACCAAAATGCTGGTACGCCGACCAGCTTTCCCGTACACCCGGCTGACCCGGATAGCCATCGACACCATACCTGCCATTCCAGGTACCGTTACCCTGCATCAGCGCAAGGGCACCCGCATCGCCGACAATAAGCGACAAATCAATTTCCGGCGGACCATAACCCTGGCCATGGTGCCGACGATTAGTAGGAATGTTGGCTCCATTGGGATTGAAAAATGGGAGCTCGCCTCGATAGCGGTCGTTGCGTAATTGAGTCAGGTTGCCATGGGCGTTGACGTTGATCTTGCCGTCCAGATCCGTAATCAGGGCGGCAACCAGGGGTTTGTAGATCCGACCCGAACCATCCGACTGAATCGGCAGACCGATATCCATCCAAATGCTGTCCGGTGTCCCGTCACCGTCGTTATCAACTTCTGGCTCAGTCACACCAAACACGGAGAAATCAGGACCGGTGAGATTGCCTCGCAGCTCGTTGTTGATCGGCATCGGGACAGGCCCGGTATTCCAAGCTGTTTTGGCAAAACTGGGAATCACATAGGTCCCTTGACTGTCCTGGTACACGCCGGCCAAAAACATGTTCTGAAAATCGGGAGCGTCATAACTCTCATTAACCGACGCCGAATTGGCCGCTGTTGTTGAATTCTCGTTACGAACCAAGTAATTGTTGATCATTTCGGTACGGGTTCGACCGGCCTGGTTGGGTCGCCGTGCACCACCGGTCAGGGCCGCGGAATTCGAACCTTGCGGGTCAAAAACCCCGGCGCCGGTTCCGGAAAACGGTCGACCGTTGATAACGACCTCGGCACCGACAAGATCGGCAACCGTAATCGGTCCCTTGTCGGACCAAACGGGTTTAAGAATTACCTGTTGGACAGCCGGGTTAGCCGGGTTAGCCGGGTTATTGACAATCCGTGTCGTCAAACCTGTGAATTCACCGGAGGTGACCGTCAACACCAAACCATGCAGCATTCCTGGCAGACCCCCATGGCTGGCTGGCAGAGTGGCCGAAACGTCCTGTTGATCCAAGATCGTTCTGATCGGGCCAAGGGTTGCATCGACAAACGGTCCATTGATGTTCGCCGAGGCAATTTCTGACTTAAATCCAAAACCGTACATATCGCCTAGCAACGAGTGGCCGCGCAGAGGTGACATTATGTTATCCAGATCGGGACCGCGGATGATATCGTACAAGGCCCGCTCGACCAGCACCTGACCCTCATCCCCCTTCAAGCGAAACTTGCTCTTCTGCCTCGCCGACTTGAGGAAATTGTTGGAGATGATCACGAACGTGGTTCCCATCAACAGGAACAGGACGATGATGCTCATGACCATCAACAACGTGACGCCACTTCGCTGTTTGGATCGATTCATTTTCATGGTCTGTCTCCGGGGCAACCGGTTGGATGTGTTTAATTTGAAGAGATTGAGAAGATTCATGGTAAGCATTGAGGATTAGAGTCCGGTTTCAGTTCCAGTTTGATTTTCGTTCCCAGCGCATCGTCCGCTCGTACACATTGACGACATGATCGCTTCGCTTTCCATTTCGAAACCCAACCAGATGATGGAGTTTGGTGCCCGAGTTAAAACCAAAATCGGGACCCTCCAACGTTAGGGTCGTTCCCTGGACGGATGAAAAAGCACCCACGACTCGAAAGAAACCAACCTGATTTCGATAGCCAGATTCGACGGTGTTGTTGGCTGAGTTAGTCAGCATCACCCAATCGTCACGACGCACATCGGGAACCGTAATGGTTGGATTCAAGGGCAGCGGATCCCAGGCCACGGTGACCGTGCCACCACTGTGCCCGGTCCCCGAAGCGGGTGTCACCACCGTGGCCGATGGATACTCAACACCCTGGGCCAAGTCCCGGTTCTTGTGGGTCAACACGTGCATCCGGAACATCAATCCTGGAGTGCCTGATCCGGTTGGCGTTTGACCGTAATCAGCCTTCACCGGTACCAGCACCGCATTCCAGGAGATCCGCCCCAAGCTCTGACGACGGGCAGCATTTCCACTGGCCAAATCAAAAATCTGCTGCGGTGGCGCAAGGTCTTCAACCAAACCCGCAGGTGGATTATCTAATGTCGACTTGAATAGAAGATCATCCGTCGAGCGACACATCTGTCGCGCCAAGCCCGACGTGAAAGGCGTGTTATTGGTATCAACCAAATTGAATCTGGTGAAGTTGCAAAATGGATCGGCACTGCCATTTTCGGCCATGTATAACGGGTCGACCACCATCACGCCGGTCGGAGCATCAACGGTCACGTTGTTGCCGGCCAGGCCTCGCAAACGGGTCGTATGGTTAGACCCTGTGGCCGAATCATAACCAACAAACCGAAACCCTTCGATTTCGAATTGTTCAAATGCGTTCCGGCCAACGGTAGCGCCTTCGTCTCGATCCAGGCCACCCTGGGCCTGCTGGACAGCAAACGGGATCAGAATCATGACCCCAAACACGCCAATCATGGCGACCACGATTGCGCTGAGGACTTCGACGACGGAGATACCGGATCGCCGGGCCGAATGTCTCTTGATTTCAATTAACAAATTCATACAAGTCTCTGAAGAAAAGCGTTACTGGTTGGCACTGGTACGACCACGGGATATTTGTCGAGCGCCGATGATTAGGCTCTGCACATCAGCTCCACTGGTAGGTGGCGAGTTATAACCGATATTGACCCCTCCGGTTTGATCACTGAGGGTAACCCACAATGCGGCCGGATTCCCTAGAATCGCCTGGGCCGCCGGTACCCCAACGAGGTTCGCGTCACCAGGTCGATACTCCGTCACAAACAGGTCAATCGCACCCCGGGCTATGTACGGCTCCCCACCATTGACGGAGTTAACCGCCAAGCGATCCAGAGAACCATCCCGATTGAAAATCATTTCGATCGGTTGCTGGTCACCAACCACCGCAAAATCGGTCGTTGTTCCATTCCAGTAACCGGAATATCGCAGGTCAATGATATAGCCATCCGGCAAATCAACCCGGCTGGATTCAATTTTTCGAGGAGTCCGCTCAATCACAAACGGAACGTCATTGCCGTTACGCGGTCGCGGTAATATGCCACCGGAAAGTCCAATCGACAGGTCCAACGCGCCCCCCGGAATACCTGGTCCCAAGCTGACCACTGTTACATTGGTAATCGGGTACCGAATCGAACCGTAGTTCAGACGGACCCGATCACCCCTTTGAATAAAATCGTCTGTCCAGCCATACGGCAACTCGATCCTGACATGGGAAACATTTGATGCATCCTGCGAAACCGACGCATTCCCGCTGTCGTCTTGGTAGTTGGGAACTTTTCGCATCAGGTACATGCGCGTACCACCGTAAAAGGCATTATCGGTGCCGAACAGATTTGTATTGCGTTCGATCATCAGCCCCGCAGCGCCGGTGGCAACCGCCCGGTCACGCGCCTGGACCAGTGCCGTTCCGACCACTCGGGCCGCCTCGCGAATATTGCGATCCTTGTTTACCAGTCGAACC
>JABACA010000248.1 GCA_014237975.1 Mariniblastus sp.
CGATTCGCAGGCTATTGAGATAGAGTGATGGATCGCTGAGATTCGTGCGGAGTCGATAATGGATCATTTTCAAAGCGAACGTTCGTGGGCCGGTAAATTTCGTGATGCCTTTATCGGGCTGGGCCAAGGAATTCGCGGTCAAAAGAGTTTTTATGTCCACTTGCCAGTCGCCATTTGTGTTGGCCTCGTCGGGGTCTGGGTCCAAGTGTCTATCGTAGAATACAGTATTCTACTGCTTTGTATTGCCATGGTTTTGGTTTTGGAACTGGTTAACAGCAGTCTCGAATCGATGTCCCGGGCGATTACCGATCAATATAGCGAACCGTTGCGCAAGGCACTCGATATTGCCAGTGCTGCCGTCCTGCTGGCAGCCTTTTTCAGCGCGATGATTGGCCTAATCATATTGGGTCCAAAAATCCTGGGCTGGCCGGGGTAAACAGGTTGTCGGCTGGCCATGCCGCGACCCAGCATTTTTCTTTTGAGGCTTTCACGGTACCGAGATCCGGAAATCGTCCGCAGGTCGCCGGCAGGTATTAAATGAGATATTGGGCTACAGCGCAAAAGAAACCCGCCAGCAGATTAAAAATCATGCATGGCGGGCTGCTGCGATGTGGAATTCGCCTGTCTTACTGTCTTATATAGACCGCAGTTTGCCTAGCGATCGAGTTCGGCTTCTGACCGAGCCGCCTTCAATGCGGCCGCTTCGCGACTTAATTTGAATTCTGGTCCCTTGGGGAAATACTGTATGTCATCATGCAAATAGTAGCCACTTGGCAAGGTTTGTCCGCCAACACTGACTTGGCAGCCTGTAATTGCCAAACATGACAACAACATCGCGCCACACACTAACATACCAAGTGATCGTTTTTTCATTTGGGCTAACATTTATACGAACTCCATTCGCGGCTTCCTCGGCAACCACACCACAGTCCTGTTCTGGAAGGTCCAGAAATCGTCGGGATAACCGTCACAAGGTATATCGGCCCCATAAGCGGTAGACTTTGAAACAAATACCGAAAAATCGTTACAGACATCCTGTTTTTGCGAACCGTCAGAAACAGATACCCCAAAAAACCAATTTGTCCGTAAACTGGTGAGTTTGGTAAAATTAAGTCGGCTTGAACCGTCCATCCTGTGTCGGAATCAACGGTTGCTGTAGTAGGATTGCTGGCATTTTTTGATATCACAATAGTCTCCGACCCACGACAGATTTACAATCACGAGGTGGGACAGGCCAGGCACTTGCAACATGGAATCTCCCATAGCCTAGGGCTGGGGTTCACTCCTCAGGATGAGAAGCTAGAGGCGCGAGTTTGAAAGCGCGTAGATTACAGGGACTTGCTGGAGAAGAGATGATTAATCGATGCCCCTTGAATAATGCAGTCACTTGGTCAGCCATCATAATCTGTCTGCTCGTCTTGAATCAGCCATTAACGGCCCAGTTCAGCAGCCGGTTACCCAAGCAGCAATACTACAACCTGTTCTTTGAGTATTACCAAGCGGATTATAAAAACGCACTCGGTGAATTCAACGCAGGTGCCAATGGTGCATTCAAAATGGGAACGGACCGGTTCCTGGACTCGGTTTGTTATTGGACGATGATGGGCGAATGCCATTACCATATGGGCAATTATGCCCAGGCGGTGGAGCTCTATGAGCAGGCACTTGGTTTGTATTTGAATTATGCCGCAGGTGGTTGGCAGTCTCGCGTCAAGCAGGCCGTCATTCGCCCCCAAACTACCGCTGTCCAGCGAGCCAAGATACCGTGGTACACTCCCCAGCGAGTGGGCGGGGTCGCTGACCTGCCGGATACGTTTCAAATGATGTTTGGCCGGGTCGATGCAGAACGAGCATTCGTCGAAGGCGGAGCGGTTCAAAAACCAGAGTTCAAACTGGTCGACGTTGCCGAGATCATGCGTTGCGTTGGATTGGCCATTCATCGCCGTCGTGTCATCAAGGGAGTTACCTGCAAGGCGGACCCGTTTACCAACAACCTGGTCAGCGGATTGTCACAATTGGGACGTGACCAAACGCCCCTCGGCATCTGGAATGGTTTGTTATTGGGAATGGCCTATGCCTCCGCCGAAGACTACAAGCGATCCCAAAGCTTGATCGGTGAGTCGTTACAGTTGCCTGGCGGCCTGGACCATCAACTGACTCCGGTGGGGCTGTTGACGTTGGCGCAAATTAGTTTGGTAGAGAACGAACCGGATGCAGCAGCACGACTCGCACTGGAGGCGTCCTATTCAGCCGCTTTAAGAAACCAGTACGATCTGGTCGAAGAGTCGTTGGCCCTGGGCACGATGGTTCACCTTTCGCGAGAGCGATCGGTCTATCCGCCCCTGGAAAGCGCCATTGCCTGGGCCCAGCGGGATCGAGCCAATTTGATGCAAGCCGGATTGACCATCCGTCTGGCCGAATGTTATTCGGAAATGGGGGACCCCACGAGTTCCGCCAAAATTTTGTCACAAACCCGGAAACCGATGTCCCGCAACAGCCTGTCCCGTTCGGTCATAGCGAGTCGAATGCAGTACCTCGTTGCCTTGAATCAATTTCTGCAAGGCGACACCAAAGACGGCTTGAACACTTTGGGCAAAGCCCTGCGTTCATTCCAGAATGGCTCGAGATGGCTTTACCAACTGGCTCTGGCGGATTCATTGGTGGTCAGTGGTGCCGTGGGTGAGCGGCAGGCGGCTGCCCTTTACCAAAAACTGTTGCGTGATCCGACACAACGAGAATGGCGGGTCGATCCCATCGAATGCCTTGCATTCTTGACCTCCTCACACATTGGACCGATGGAGCGTTGGCTCGAAATTGCCGTGTCCAGCCGTAACTTTGTCTTGGCGATGGAAGTGGCTGAACTGCTGCGTCGACATCGATTCTATTCAACCCTTCCTCTGGGAGGTCGCATGTTGGCGTTCCGCTGGATGTTGCATGGGCCTGAAGAAGCCATTAATGACCAGGCAAAAAAGGAACGACAGGATTTCTTGACACGGTACCCGGAATATAAACTACTCGCCGACCAGGCCAAGGCCACCCGCGCCGAGTTGCTTAAACTGCCCGTCAATCCTGATCAAGATACGGATGAGCTAAAGCAGCAGACCGAGCTGTATCTCGATCTCTTCAAAACCTCAATTGCCCAGGAAGGATTCTTGAGCACGCTTGCACTCCGACGCGAACCTTCGGAGTTGACCTTTCCCCCTGCATTAAATTTTACCGAGCTGCAATCTCGGATTGGACCTCGGCAAATCGCACTGGTTTCTGTCGCCACCGGCACTGGGTATCACCAGTTCGCCATTGGTCAGCAAGCCAAGCAGTATCTCGGTCTCATCAAGCCGCAAACACTTCAAAAGGGCATCAGCGCAATGTTCAAGGCGATGGGCTTGCAGGATACGACTGGTGGTATGGAAGTCGAGACGTTGCAATCGACCGAATGGAAACAGGCAGCCAGCGAACTGCGGGCTTTGGTCTTCAACGAAGTGGAAGATGAAATGTGGGATCAGTTCGACGAGTTGATTGTCGTGCCCGAC
>JABACA010000249.1 GCA_014237975.1 Mariniblastus sp.
GAGGTTAACCCCTTCGTCGACCATCAGGCCTTCCATCTGGTGGAACATTGGAAAGTGAGTCGCATCGGCCGTATCGGGCCGGTAAACCCTTCCCAGGGAAATAATACGGATGGGTGGTTGGCAATTTTCCATGACTCGAATCTGCACCGTGCTGGTCTGTGTTCTCATCAACAGCGGGTTATCTCCGAGTGCGGGCGCCGTGTTTCGGGCCGCCGACAGATAGAAGTTGTCCAACGGATCGCGGGCGGGATGAATGTCCGGTATGTTCAGCGCCTTGAAATTGTGCCAATCATCTTCAATCTCGGGTCCCTCGGCAGGCGAAAAGCCCAACCGACCCATGATATCCTTCAATTCGTTGATCGTTTGTGTAATCGGGTGCAGCCGTCCAATTCGCTGGCTCGGACCTGGCAGTGTCGCGTCGATACGGGGATCGCGCTCAGCCTGGGACGGGCCACCAGCCAAGCGGGCACTCGCCTCGTCAAAGGAACATTGAATGTCCTGCTTGACTTCGTTCAGTTTTTTTCCCGCCAGCGGTTTATCATCGCGGTCAATGGACCCCAACTGCTTTTGAACCGTCTTGAATCGTCCGTTCTTGGCACCCAAAAATTCAACGCGTGAAGATTCCAACTGCTCGGTATCAGCAGCGTCGAGAAATGACTGACGAGCCGATTGGGCAAGCTCGTCGAGTTGCTCGATAAACGGTTGAAGTGACATGGCGACCAACAGGAATAGAAGTCCAAAAAAACTGCAAGTTAAAACAACGCAACTCCGGCTTGGCCGAGAGATTCTCCCATCAACGAAAAAAAGGAAAGACCTCAGCCTTTCCCCATCTTATCATTTTTGTACACAACCTAGCGATACGACGTTTATGGACTAGTCGGACAATGCCCCCCGCGCCGTTTCCACGATGGTGTCAAACCCAGCCGGATCGCAGACTGCAATTTCGGCCATTGATTTCCGGTCCAACTCGACGCCCGCCTTCAATAAACCATGGATCAGTTGGCTGTAACGCATCCCTCGCAATCGACTGGCTGCATTGATTCTGGTGATCCAAAGACGGCGAAAATCTCGTTTACGTACTTTTCGGTCGCGATAGGAATAGACGCCTGCCCGGATCAAGGTTTCCTTGACCGTTCTCAGAAGGCTCCCGCGTCCACCGCGATAACCTTTTGCCCGCTTGAAAAGACGGTTCTTAGCCCGATTACGAGCCGCACCTTTTCTGGTTCTCATTGCATTTCCTTCAGTGCGTCAGGCCCCAAGACAAGCTTGGTGTTTGGTACCCACGAACTTGAATATTGGCAAATTTGCCGAAGTTTGACTTACAAAGAAACGGTCAACGAAAAATCAGTTCCATCAACTACTGTATTTACCAAGTGATTGTTGGACTTTTTTTTCCATGCATTCGTCGAGGACGACCGTGCCACGCAGATTCCTCTTACGTTTTTGACTCACGCGCACATTGCGGTGACTGGTACCGGCAGGGCGATGTTTCGCCTTCCCTTTAGCCGTCAATCGAAATCTTTTTTTGGTACCCTTATGGGTCTTCATCTTGTCGGACATGGATCCACAACTCTTGGCGTATCAAGCAAATCTGATTTTACCTTTTACCGAATCGCGGATTCTACGGGGAAACCGTTTTCGATTGAAGGGGATTTATCCGAATTCGTCAAATTCCGTGAAAACCATTCGATCCAAGGAGTGACAACTGTACCGTCAATTCGGAAGCGGAAAGGACCAAGTAGAGACCGGATCCGTTGGTAAGAGGGCCGTTCCTCGGGTTTTTGGTACCGAAATCAATGACGTTCGAACCTTGTTTTATTAAGGTGTTTTTGGATTGCAACGTCCGTTTGAAGAAAAAAACTATTAAATAGGCAACGGCTTTGCGCACCGCATTACATGCAAGACCGAATGGCTCCCGAGAAAGCTGCAGAATGGAATCCGAGGTCTCCACGGTGGTGGATTCGAACAGGTCCAGACCATCGACATTCGAGCTGGCCGCAGGCTGGGCCTCAAATCAACGCTGTATAACGTGTTTTTTCATACATACGCCGCTTATTTCGCCTAAAAAAATGAGCCACTTAACGTTGGTGCGGGGAGAAATGGGATAATGCCAGGTTATAAAAGAGTGTTCTATTTCGCACACAACGGCACCGCAGGCGGTATTGACAACTCGCCGGACTATCCGTTTTTCCCACAAAAAACAACCTAATCCGATACTGACTGGCAAATCAAAAATGATAATCGCGAAGAGTTCCCATTCGGATCAGACCCGTTTTGGGGTAATAAAACCACCTTAAAGCCTTTTTATGGTTTTTTTGCTTACAGGGTTGTAACTGATTGTTATTAGAATAAACTTTATTAAGAATTTGAGTTTTTTCGCGGAACCTTATTGATATTTGATTGAAGTCATACGTTTCGTGAAGCATTTGTTTTTTTCTCATTGAAGGAGTGTTTTATGTCAGTTTCTCGTAAGGGATTCACACTTGTTGAACTTTTGGTGGTCATCGCCATCATCGGTATCTTAATCGGTATGCTATTGCCAGCCGTTCAGCAAGTTCGTGAAGCAGCACGTCGCGTCGACTGTGCTAATCGAATCCGTCAGTTGTCTATCGCAGCTCACAACTACCACGACGCACACAAGCAGTTGCCTTGCGCCTCTTTGTGCCACAAAGGTGCTTCGCACTGGTCGAATGAGTTCTTGAATTCATCTCATGAAGATTACTACTGGATGAATCAGCAGACCTCTGCACTTACAAAGATCATGCCTCACATGGAACTCCAAGCAGTTTCCGAAATGATGGATCCGTTTCATAGCAATCGCCATAAGAACTTGAATACTTATGTCGATGCTAATGACAACCCAGTTTACACCAGTTACGCCAATATCAATGGCCACTGGGACACTGCTTACACGGAACTTTCTCACTTCACATGTCCTTCGGACACTATTAACGACCATCGAGCGAGAGCTGTTGGCGTTATTGCTCCAGTTTACGTCGGTGGCGTTGCTGGTGACCTTAACCAGGACTACGTCGGTATTCTGACTTGGTACTGGCCTGGTGAGCCTGACACCCGAAGTGATACAGTTGGCCGTACGAACTACGTTTCTGTCTACGGCGCAAGCTCTGGCGGACGTAACCGTACTGGTGGTACTGGCCTTGGTGAATTGGCTGCTTACGCTGGCGTTATGACTCCACGTGAGAAAGAGTGCTTGGAAACCATTCCTGATGGATCTTCCAACAGTGTCATGTTCGGCGAGAACGTTGGAAACATCACTATGAATCCAACAAACGGCATTCCTGATCGCGATTCAACTTGCATGTGGATCACAGGTGCATCTTCTCGTGGTCGCGGTAGTGTTGGTTGGAAAAGGGTTCCAGCTCTTGGATACGCTCCAACACCTGCCTATCCTGGTGGATACGATCCTCGCAATACGATCTTGGGTAATGCCAAGTACGCTAAAGCTTGGGGAGTTGGTTCTATGCACCCAGCAGGCGTTAACT
>JABACA010000024.1 GCA_014237975.1 Mariniblastus sp.
TGATTCGATATTACCTCGTCCACATAGGCCTGCTGGGACTATTTTTGTTCGGGATTGTCCTTGAGGGAGTTTGCCAGGAAACGATGATACCACCCGCTGCTGAAAAAAGACCGCACGTATTAAACGATCACGGTGTCGTTCGCATCGATGAATACTATTGGCTGCGCGATCGCCAAAACAAACAGGTAATTAACTATCTTGATCGCGAAAATGAATATACACGTTATCGGCTGGAACCAACCCAAGCCTTGCAGGAACAACTGGTTGAAGAAACCAAGAACCGAATCAATCAGACGGATTCCTCTGTCCCCTATGATTTGAGGGGGTTCACTTACTACGTCCGAACGGTCGATGGCCAGCAGTACCCGATCTATTGCAGAAAAAAATCAGGTTCCACTGACGGCGAGGAAGCGGTCTTACTGGATGTCAACCGGATTGCCGAAGGAGAGGACTTTTGCAATGTCAGCGGACTGCAGGTCAGCCCCAACAACCGGATGCTCGCTTTCGCCGTCGATACGGTCGGTCGCCGAAAATACAACATCACTTTTCGCAACTTGGATACGGGCAAGACGTTCAACGATGTGATACCCGACGTGACGCCCAATGTTGTCTGGGCCCAAGACAACCAGACCCTGTTCTATACTCGCCAGGACCCCAAAACATTGCGATGGTTCCAGGTCTACCGACACCGACTGGGAACACCAGCCGACGAAGACCTATTGGTTTACCAGGAAGACGACGACGAATTCAGCTGCAGTGTCCGCAAGTCTCGTTCCTACAAATTTATTTTTATCGAATCAAGTCAAACACTCAGTTCAGAATACCGCTTCCTCGACGCCAACAAACCGGAAGGAGAATTCAAGGTCTTCATGCCACGGGAAGAAAACCTCGAGTACTCGGTAGACCATCTCGACAATACGTTTTTCATACGAACCAACTGGCAAGCCGATAATTTTCGCCTGATGAAAACCACCGATCCGCAGGCCAAAAAAGACGCCTGGCAGGTTCTGGTGCCGGCAAGTGGCGAGCGTTTCCTGGCGGATTTCGCGTTATTCGACGATTTCCTGGCGATCAACCAGGTCGAGAATGGACTGTCGAAAATCCGTTTTCGCAACTGGCGGGACCCGGCTTTTCAAGATGTGGATTTTGGCGAACCGTGCTACGACGCGGAAATGTCAAACAATGCGGAACCCAACACGAACGAGTTGCGTTACACCTTCAGCTCGCTGGCAACTCCGGACAGCACCTTTGCGATTGACATGGCCAACCATGAAACAAAATTACTGAAGCGGGACAAGATTCTGGGAGGATACAAACCGAGTGATTATCTAACCGAGAGAATTTGGGCCATCGCGGATGACGGCACCAAAATACCCATTTCATTAATCTATCACCACACTACTAAACTAGACGGCTCGGCACCCTGTTTGCTGTATGGTTACGGCTCCTATGGATACAGTATGCCGGCTTCTTTCGTCGCGCACCGTTTTAATTTAATCGACCGAGGATTTGTTTACGCCATTGCTCATATCCGTGGTGGACAGGAGTTGGGTCGTCCATGGTACGAAGATGGCAAGCTGCTGAAAAAGAAAAACACTTTCGAGGATTTTATAGCCTGCGGCAAGCACCTGGTAGACCAACGTTATGCCAACCAGAAAAAACTCTACGCCAGAGGCGGCAGCGCTGGCGGCCTGTTGATCGGTGCATCCATCAACATGGCGCCCGGGCTGTTCGACGGAGTCATCGCGGACGTACCATTTGTAGATGTGGTAACCACCATGCTGGACGAAAGCATCCCGTTAACGACCAGCGAATACGACGAATGGGGCAACCCGAACCAACGGGAATATTTTGACTACATGTTGTCCTACTCCCCCTACGATCAAGTGGAAGCAAAAGATTATCCCAACATGTTGGTTACGGCAGGGCTTCACGACTCTCAGGTTCAATATTGGGAACCGGCCAAATGGGTGGCTCGACTCAGGGATCGAAAAACGGACGATAACCTTTTGATCATGAAGACAAATATGTCGGCGGGACACGGCGGTGCCAGCGGAAGATACCAAAGATATCGGGAAATAGCGCTACGCCACGCATTTCTCCTGGATTTGGCAAATCGTCCTTTTTCACAATGAATAAACCAAAACAATATTAGACGGACCCACGTTTATGCATTAAAATTGCGCCGTTGTATCAGCTTAGATTTCACACAAGTATTTCGAGTCATTGAACTTTTAAAATTACGTTTGCACATGTAACAGCTCCACGAATACCTAGATGCCGGGAGAAAGATTTTGGGCCTGTCGAACTGGTTTAAAAACGTTATTGGAAACAAAAGCACCACCGCGCTTGATCATTACAAGTCTGGCATCGTCAAGGCAGAGAATCGCGACAACAACGGAGCGATCCAAGAATATTCGACGACCATTGACCACCCAACCGTCGATGAATCATTGAAATCGATGGCGCTTTACAATCGCGCTTTGGTGTTACATGTGGAAGACCAGAATGACGAAGCCGTGGTCGACCTCCAACGTGTGATTAAGATGCATGGCGCGCATACCAAAGTAAAATCGGCCGCTAAAACCAAATTAAACCGAATCCTCAAACGAACGGGTCAAAATTAACCCTGTCGTTTACCAGGGAAGCGATTCCGAGTCGCTGTTTGACTCGATCCAAGTCAGCTCAAAACCTATCTCCCTGCCTGCGACCTATCTAGACCAAGCACTTGCGGCAAAAAACAACGGGCTGAGTCAACAAGCCGACGGACCAAGGAATCACCCTGACAACCGAACGCGGATGGCCGATTTTTAGTCAGCGAGAAACTCGCGTACTCGGACATTTTCGTTCTTCAGTTTTTTTATAATCTGTCGAGCCAATGTTTCGACATTTCCTGTTGTTTCCAGAGCGGGAAAGTCACTAGGCAATTTTGCATTGACCTGTTCGTAGTTGCCGGCATCGGATGCAAGATTGACCAAAAAAACCAAACCCTTTGAGGTATCAATGTCTTTGCCATCAATGGTGAATTTCGTTGCTTGCACCGTGCTAGATTCATCGTTTGTTTTAAATTCAACATCCAAATCGATGTTGTTTCCGTGAACGGTGATTTTGTTGCGCATGGCTGCGACGTCTCCGTCGAAACTCAGGCTCTCAGATTCCCCATGGTTCACCTGCTGATCTTCGGTTTGGTAATTTTCAAAGGTCGAGTTCGAAAAGATCCATAAATAGGAAATTTCTCGTGCGCCCGTGGGGGTATCATACGTGCCGAAAACCAGAATCGGCTCGTCCTTTTTCATGAAAACATGACCGCAGGAGAAACTCCAGTCAGAGCTGGCGACACGGCAGCCAACGCCAACCACCTCGATTGGGTACGAGGATTTATCAAATATTGCGGTGCCACAGCCGGACGACGCAAGCAGGAAGGTACCGAGAGTTGCTAAATTTAACCAATTTTTCATGACCGCCTCTTCGTGATATTTGTTGGAAGGTTGACTAGTTGGATCTTTGACAACTCTGATTGGTTTTTTCGAAACCCTGGATGTTAAGTCGTTTATTCGGACCGTAGATGCAAGTATTGGATCGAAATTTCCATAAAGTAGAAAAAAAAGAACCTCCCGACGATCGGCTTTTCCCTTCTTTGTCTGGCGAGTGCGGGTTCGGCATCTCTCCAAGACTAATCCCATCAAACATGGGTAAGTGTTGCTAACGTTTCCAGGTTGCCAATTGGGGAACGCAATTAATTTTCGCTATCAACGCGACGAAAGGTTTGTAAGTTTTGCAACGATCCAAACGATTTTCACCACGAAACGTCGCTTTTTTTTATTATTCGCCCCTTCCCTTCCATCCGACACTGATCATAATTTTCTCTGATGACGAATAACTTTTTGCCAACACGATTGGCATTTGCCAAATTAAAAGCTGGAAGGAGCCTATCCGACTGACAGGAAGACAGCCGGATAAAAAAGAGAACAATTCAACTCTTGTCTTTTGCGAAAGGAGCTGCCTATGACTGGAGTGAGTGGAGCTTGGCGGATCGAATCCGTTCAAGTGGACGCCGAGACTGTGGTGGATGAAGGGTTTGACCAACTTTTGGTTTCGTCAAACCAGATATCTATCCAGCCGGCAGGGATCGAATTTTCCGTCAGCCAATCAACTTGGCGGAGTGCGGTCCTGGAATCTCGGTCGGAAGTGTTTTTTGCCGAGTTTTCGAAGCGTGATAACAAATTAACGATAGAGTTATCCCGCCCCGCGTTTAACGAAACAATTCGTTTTCACGCTAGTATGGCTTGATTAGCAGTCGGTATTATTAATTTTTCCTAACTGAAATTTATCACGCCAAACCCAAGGCAGTCGGTACCACCGACTGCCTTTTTTCGTTTCTTTGCCACACATCCAACCTCTTGTCTCAAACCTTTAAAGTTGTTTCTTGATCCGTTTGATGATTTCTTCCTTAACGTCGGGCTGGGCGAAACGAATCCGGGCATTGCCGTGATGTTTGCCAGGCAGTATGAATTTTTGCACCTGTTTATTTTCGCCCAGTTCTGCCTGGGCGACCGTCCAGGTATCAACGGCACCATAGATGAACACAATCCCTTCGGCGTCCGTTTGCAACCAATCCGTTACGTCCTTTCGAATGGATGGATCAAACTCCAACGTCTTGTCGTAAGGAAAAAAACAGGCCGAAGGTTCGCCATTCCATTTCTGGATCAGGTCACCAAACCGCTCTGTGCGATACCCGTAATAACCCAACTGGGTCGCGTGTTGGTAGTAGTGGGCGGCAAGGTCCTCGGTACTGTCGTCCAACAGGTACCAATAATCGCCACCATCGACCAGGTAATCCAACAGCTCTTCCGGGCTGGCATCCGCGTCCGGGATCTTATTGCAATCTTTACCACTTTGCCAAAATGAAAACGGGTACTCCAATACAAACAGTTCCAAAGCCGCTTCGACCCCGCCAATGAGTTTGACCTGCGCACCCTTGCCCTTGAGATAGTACTTCAAGCGGGGCAAAATTTCTTTTTTGTTTCTCAACACGTTCAACTGGAAGGCTTCGATTTTCTCACGACAGGCCTGGGTCCCGGCGCTCTCGAAAAACGGGTAGAACCTTTGGTCCTTCAATCCGATCGGAAAGGGTGCCACATAGGGAACCGTGACCGAAACATCGTCGGGGTAATAGTAGCGATAATACGTCGCCGTCTCTCCACCTTTGCTGATTCCCGTGGCAATCCATTTGCCCTGATAAATCTGCCCTAACAAATTGCGAATATGATGGTAATCGGCCGTCGCCTGTTGAATGGTCAGGTATTCCCAATCCTTCTCCTCGGGCGTCGAAGGGCCGAAATAGCGATGCTCCACGCTTATATAGTTCGCATCCAGCAGTTTACTCAACTCGCCCGGCCGCTGTTCCAAACCATAACCGTTCGTATTGATCACCACGTTTTGGTCGAATCCACGGTGAACCAACAGGACGCGTTGATAGAAGAACCCTTTTTTTTCATCAAGGTGATCGATCGGCTGCTTCACCTTTAGCAAAAACGACGGGTCGTCTCCGTGATTCTCGACTCTCTCAAACTGAACGTCCGGCAAATCGAACAGCTTTCGTTCCAGCTGTTCCACCGTTTCGGACGTTTCATGGACAAAGGGCTGTTGCGCCGACAAGCCGCAACCGATGAAATGAAACCAACACAGAACAATCAATAGCGAATAACACTTGCGCATGGGTACTACAGCCTGAGATGTTGATGAAAGGGACTTTACTGTCACCATCTTAGTCGAATTCAAAGGCATCTGCCGACCCAATGCGGCTTGAAAAACCTTTTCGTTTAACCACTTGCTTTTGCGCCTTTGACAAGTACAAAATGAAAAAGTCGATTGATGATCGAAGAAGCCAGTTGCAGCAACGAGTCAACTCGCTTACACAACGCTGGTAACGTTCCATCCAACACGCATCCACACCGGAAATAGATCGATCAATGAAAAAACGATGTGCCTATTGCGGTGAGATGATCCAGGCCTCCGCTATGGATTGCGAGCATTGCGGCAAGGTCCTGCGGCGAACCGGATCCGAAGCAGCGCCCCGAGCGACAGGGCTACAAAAATGGCAAAAGGGCGTGCCCAGCTGGATGATTTATGGCGCCGTGCTGTTTGGTATCCTGCTCATCTTCCTGATGTATCACCAGGTCTCGGAACGATTGGCGGAGCCGGCGGCAAAACCGATCGAAACACAACCATTGGACCAAGGTGCCGATTAGGTTTTATTCAACCCCTCAGTTTCGAGAGCTTAAAATGGCACAGCTATTTTCCAGGTTGTTTTTGGTCTTGGTGACAGGGTCGGTTGGCTGTGGAATAGCAACCAAGGTGTCAGTGGGTCAACAGGCTCCCAACGTCGTTCTGATCATGGCGGACGATCTTGGCTGGAAAGACCTGAACTGTTATGGCAATGATTCTCTCGACACGCCAGTGCTCAACCAATTGGCCGACCAGGGGATGTTGTTTACCAGCGCCTATTCGGCATCTCCTGTCTGTTCGCCTACCCGGGCAGCCATGATGACAGGACTGGCGCCGGCCCGATTGAACATTACTAATCATGCAGCTGGCCATCCGCCCGGTTTCACGTTACCCGGCACACGGCTTCAGACGCCCCTTTGGAACCGCCATCTATCCCTCGACTATCAAACGATTGCAGAGCGGTTTCAACAAGCTGGCTATGCCACGGCATTTGTTGGCAAATGGCACCTTTCGCATCGACCCAATGGTTCCAAAAGTCCGACCGAAGAAGAATTGCGACCCGAACACCAGGGTTTTGACGTCAATATTGGCGGTTGTGACTTTGGCGGTCCGCCCAGTTATTTCAGTCCCTTTAGAAACCCGGCTCTCGACAAAGGTGGGCAACAGGAATATCTCCCGTTCCGCCTGGCCGATGAGTGCATTGAATTCATCCGGTCCAACAAGTCCAAACCTTTCTTTCTATGCTGGTGGAACTACTCGGTGCACTACCCCTTCCAGGCGCCCGAGGAGCTGGTCAAAAAATATCAAGACAGGAAATCGAATGTCCACCCGGAAATCAGCAACCCAACTTATGCCGCCATGATTGAAGGGATGGACCAGTCGATCGGACGATTGATTGAATATCTCAACGTCAGCGATTTGGCCGATCAAACGTTGGTCATCTTTACCTCGGACAACGGCCCATTTGCGGCTGATGTTCGGCCGCTACGTGGTGAAAAAGGCCATCTTTACGAAGGGGGTATTCGCGTCCCTTTCATCGCTCGATGGCCCGGTAAAATCCAGCCCGGTTCTCGCTCAGACACTCCTATCATTAGCATGGACGTCGTGGCTACCCTGGAAAACGTCTGCCACCTGCCTTCCAACGGTCCTCTCGACGGATCCGATCTGACACCCGTACTGACGGGCCAGGGTCAACTGGCGCGGGAGGCGATCTATTTCCATTACCCCAACTATGCGTTTCACAAAAAGAACCGCATGGGCAGCGCTATCCGGCAAGGTGATTTTAAGCTGATCAAATTCTACGATGGGCCAAACATCGAACTCTACAACCTAAAAGCCGACATCGGGGAACAAAACAACTTGTCAGAATCCAACCCGCGGGTGGCGCAACAGCTGGAAAACAAACTGGACCATTGGCTCAAGGAAACGGGCGCTTCACAACCGCTTCGACTGACAGACTGAACGCGGTTCGCTCGAGACGGGTGACATACAACCATGCTATTCGGCCCATCCTACGACTATGCCTCACACGATGGCGGGGTGATTGGCCGGGCAGCGATCCGTTTTCAAGGATGAACAACTCCCACGGGCTCCTCGGAAAGCGGCTTGGTTTCCCAGTCGGGTGACCGACGGTGACGCGCTGCCTCGCAAAATGTCCGTTTTACAGCCTTGCCATTATTGAGAGACCCGCAACAAGATCTTAGAATCAGGTCTTCAGTGGCTGTCGAATCAAGTGTTTTTAGAGTGGAGTCTGAAATGTCCCGAGTTGTTCTTGTTTTAACTGTTTGCCTGCTGTTACCGTCCCCTCTCACTGCACAACAAACGGAACCGAAAGAAATCGCGTCCGTCGAAGGCGTGTCCGAATACCGTCTGTCCAACGGGGCAAGGCTGCTGTTATTCCCGGACGCATCCAAGCCAACGCTAACGGTCAACATGACCGTCTTGGTGGGCTCCCGCCACGAGGGATATGGTGAAGCCGGCATGGCCCACCTGCTGGAACACATGGTTTTCAAGGGCACGCCCACATTCAAAGACATCCCGACTGCGTTACGCGATCACGGCGCCAGTTTCAATGGAACCACCAACCGCGACCGAACCAATTATTACGAAACGCTGCCGGCCAATGACAAGAATCTCGAATTCGCCATCAAAATGGAATCGGACCGTTTGGTTAACAGTTTTATCAAACATGAAGACCTGATGTCCGAGTTTACCGTAGTCCGAAACGAATTTGAACGAAGCGAAAACAGTCCACAAGGTGTTTTGGCCCGTCGCGTGATGGCGGCTGCTTTTGAATGGCACAATTACGGCAAAACAACAATCGGCAATCGATCGGATATTGAACGTGTTCCGATCGACAGCTTGCGGGCGTTTTACAAAAAGTTTTACCAGCCCGACAATGTAGTCATGATTATTACCGGTCGTTTCGACCCGAAAAAAGCACTGGCGTTGGCCAACCAATACCTGGGATCGATTCCCAAACCGAAACGCGAGTTGAAGCCAACGTATACCGAAGAACCAGCTCAGGACGGTGAACGTCATGTCGAATTACGACGGGTTGGCAGCATCGGCTCGACGATGGCCGCCTATCATATGCCGGCCGCATCGCACCCCGACTGGGCCCCGCTCAGCATTATGGCTAGCGTCATCTCCGAGGATAAAGTGGGCCTTTTGGAAAAAGCCCTGGTGGAAACCAAATTGGCCACACGAGCCTCGGCCCGCGCTGACTCGGCCCACGACCCCGGTTTATTCATCGTTTCAGCCCAACCGGCTGACGGTAATCTGGACCAAACCCAGGCGGTCATGTTGGAAACCATGGACCAACTAGGCGGGCAAACCTTCGACGAAGAAGCGATCGAAAGAGCAAAAACCCGATCCGCCCGTTCCTTCGAGAACCTGATTAATAACGCCGATCAAATGTCCCGGTCTTTGAGTAGTGCATCCTCACTGGGCGATTGGCGTTTACTGTTTTTACAGCGGGATCGATTGCAAAAGGTTACGGCGGATGACGTCAAGCGAGTCGCCCAAACCTATTTCCCTTCCTATAACCGGACCGTCGGTCAATTCATACCGTCTGACACTCCCATGCGAATGACGGTTCCGGCCGTGGCATCGATTTCCGACATGGTCAAAGACTACCAGGGAGGCGAAGCCGTCGAGTCGGGTGAGGCATTCGACCCCTCTCCAGAAAATCTCGACTCGCGGATCACGACCCTCGATATGGATGGTATTCAGATCGGCATGCTCAAGAAAAAGAACCGGGGTGAAACCGTCAACATGACCGTCAACCTGCATTATGGAAACGAGGACTCTCTCAGTGGCATGACCACGGCAGCGGCGATGGTTCCCAGCATGTTGATGAACGGCACCAAAACCATGGACCGCCAGGCATTGCAGGCGCGAATGACCGAGCTGGGTGTTCGGATTTCGAGCGGGGGCCGGGGTGGAGGGCGCCGCGGTCGACGCGGTGGTGGACGGTCCGGCTCGGCCGGCAGCCTGTCTTTCTCCATCCAGGCCAAACGGAGCTCGCTGGTTCCCGCGATCCAACTGTTGGGGGAGATCATGCGGGAGCCCGCCTTTCCCGAAAAGGATTTTGAGCAGATGAAAACTCGAACGGTCAACATGATGAAAATGATGCAAACCGAACCGCAGATGTTAGCATCCTCGGAATTATCAAATGCCTTGTCGGATTACCCCAAGGGAGACGTACGGTACGTTCCCACCATGCAGGAAAATATCGAACGCGCGGAAAAACTGACACTCGACCAGGTTAAACAGGTCTATCACAACCAAATGTCTTCGGCGACCGGAGAAATTGCCATCGTGGGCGAGTTTGACACCCAGCCGGTACTCGAAGCGATCAATGAGGCTCTGGAAAACTGGAAGTCGGATGTTGGTTTTGACCCAATCCAACGGCAAGCACGAGCAGAGATGGTCGGGGCCAAGAAGAACATCAACACACCCGATAAAGCCAATGCTGTTTTCGCGGCAGGCTTGGCATTCCCTCTGAATGAATCGGACGACGATACGGTCGCGTTGGAACTGGGCAATTTCATTTTGGGGGGCGGGACCCTTTCGTCGCGGCTGGGAAGTCGAATTCGCCAAAAAGAGGGCCTCTCCTACGGGGTCAGTTCGTCGGTGACGGTCCCAGCCAAAGGGAACGACTCGCGTTTCATGATTCGGGCCATCACCAATCCGGAAAACATGGATGCGGTGGAAAAGGCGGCCATGGAAGAATTAACCCGCTTCATCGAGCAGGGTCCCACGCAACAGGAAGTCGAAGATGCCAAGACAGCCTGGCTCGAACGTCAAAAAGTATCCCGCTCGAGCGACAGTTCGATTGCCGGGCAAATAAGATCCAACTTGTATCTGGATCGAACTTTTGAACACACCAGCCAACGCGAAAAAAAGATCAAGGGTTTGACGCCGGACAAAATCCAGAACGCGTTCAAACAACATGTCAAACCGGAAAATTTGCTCATCATTCGGGCGGGCGATTTCGGCAGCGAATGAGACAGGACTGGCGTTGATTGTCCTTGCAAAGGCTCAAAGCGTGCGAAGCCCCCGTTTATCGGGGGCGACCACGACTCTCGTGACGGCGTGCCACAAGGCGCGATGCCTTAAATGACGAGACACTCGTTCAACCGCTCCCCAAACGAGCTGTCTTTAACCGACAACCTTACTAAGCAGCTCAACCAGCAGGATATCGTATTGGGGGTGGATCGTCCTGAGATCCAGAACCAGGCGATCGTTATGAATCCGACCGATGACGGCGGGCTCGCCATTCCTTAATTGATTCGCCAATGCATCAACCGACATCGATTCGGTTTCCATCGATACACACCAACTGTCGATCTGCTGGGTGGGAACGCTACCTCCCCCCAGCATCGACTGACAAGGTTCCGAAATCGCCGATTTAAAGCCGGACAAATGCTCAATCTGTTCCGCAATCCTGCCTGCCCTTAGTTTCAAATTTTCGCTGGGTATCGAGAGCATTCGAAGCAGGGGTATCTGGTTGCCGTCCAAATCCTGGTTGCGATAACAGAGCAAAGTCGCATTGAGGGCCGCCAATGTCATTTTACCAACCCGCATGGCTCGCATCAGAGGATTGCGGAGGATTCGTTGCACATGTTTCTTTTTACCAACGATAATTCCGCATTGGGGACCCCCGACGAGTTTGTCTCCACTAAACAGAACCACATCGGCACCCTGTTTAACACTCTGGGAGACCACCGGTTCGTCACTTAATCCAAATCTGGAAAAATCAACCAAGGCTCCAGACCCCACATCGTCAATCACGGGGATATTGTGTTGGCTACCTATATGAACCATCTCTTCCAAAGAAACGGACCGAGTAAACCCGACGACTTCAAAATTACTTGGGTGCACCTTAAGCAAGGCACCCGTGTTTTCACCAATCGCATTTTCAAAATCGGCAGGGTGCGTCTTGTTGGTAGTGCCCACTTCTCGTAATTCACATCCACTGCATTTCATCACATCTGGCAACCGATAACTTCCGCCGATCTCGATCATCTGGCCCCTCGATACGACGACCTCTTTGCCGGACGCAAGAGCGGCTAATGCCAGCATCGTCGCGGCGGCATTATTGTTGACAACGGCAGCTGCCTCGGCCCCCGTCAACTCGCAAAGGATCGATTCGACCGCGCGAATTCTTTGGCCACGGCTGCCCGAGGCCAAATCAAGCTCAACACTCGCATAACCGCTCGCAATATCACTGACCGCATTGATCGCGTCCGAACATAACGGTGCCCTGCCCAATCCGGTATGCAACAAGATACCGGTGCCATTGATGACGGGACGGAGCGCGGGTTGTTCCGACTTTTCCAGCCAATCGGCAACGCGGGTTGCTATTTCACTTGCAGTCGGAATGGCTATGTCTTCGGCCGCGTTGGATACCTGTGTCCGCAAGTCGTCGAGGAATGTTCGCACTCCGTCGGCGACGACGTTATGGTTGACCGTCTTGACCATTTTTTTTAACGGTTCAATTTCGAGCAATTGATTGACAGACGGTAAATTTCTGAAGGGATTGGGCATATTGGAAACCGGTCGTGATAAAGGTCTTGAAGAACGTTCTGGCCTGCTCTTATAGGTTAGCGTTTAGCACAAGGGTCGTCGAGCGCGAACGCTTCCGCCGAGTGTAATCCTGGACCTTATGACTTCAACAACGCCCATTTCCACTCGGCCGACGGGACTGTGAAACGCCCGACTTATCACGTTCGAAAATCTCGCAAACTCAGAGGTTGTTTTCGCGCGACGAACCAGGTTCCACCGCCGATGCTGAATAAGACGTTTCACCCGGTTCGACGGGTGCATCTTCTTCCAGGGACGCGCCCAGTTGACCAGCGCGGATTTCCATTTCCCTCACGCGGGCTTCCATTTCCTTACCCGGTTTGAAGGTTACAACATACTTTTCGGGCACTTGGACCTTATCCCCGGTTCTTGGATTGCGTGCATTTCTGGCCGCACGTTTCTTGACTTCAAAAACACCAAAATTTCGCAACTCGATCCGTCCATCGGCGACCAAAGTCTCGATGATGGCATCGAATGTCCTTTGGACGATCTCTTTGGTCCTCAGTTGTGTTTCATCCATTTCTTCGGAGATCGCCTTTACGATTTCCTTTTTGGTCATGGCTATTGCTCCTAGAAACGGGTGTAAATGCCGATTGAACCGGCTTGCCAAGAAGTGGCTTAAGTGTATAAGCCACAACGACTAAAGTCAACAAACAAGTCGACCAGCACGAATTCTCATTTGCCCGGGTTAACGGCGGTTTCTACGTGCAATTAGCAATTTGGTTCTTAGTTTCTGCCGAAATTCGTTCCCTATCTAAAACGTTCTGCTTGCGGCCGTCCTATTGCGACCACCCAATGCAACGGGAAATTTCCGGTTGCCTTCCCCAAATCAAAGTAAGCAACCATCCGTTCGCATTCAATTTGTGGCAACCAAGGAACACGCGATGCACAAACGCATCAATCCAATAACAAAGCTCGTTTATTTTTTTAAATGGCAGGTAATACGAGTTTTAGCGCCATAGAGTTTTGTAACGACCTTGAGGCTTGATCGAGCCACTCGGTTGTTCCTTTTCAAAACAGCGAATACGAATCTCTTTTTTTAACACTCGCGCCACCATGTCTTATACTCGTCGAAAAAAGAAACGCCTGCTGGACTACAACCTCCTCGAGAAAAGGCAATTACTTGCCGTATCGGTCTCCCTCGACGCCGAAGGCGAACTCTCCATACAAGGTGACGGAAGTGCAAACATAGTTACCGTTTCCCAACCATCCACCGGCCAAATGATCGAGGTGGATGTCGATGGTTATGACCCATATCAGTTTGACAGTAATTTGGTCAGCCGTCTTTATTTTCATGGCGGCAATGGTGACGACATTTTCGACAACCAAACCGATTTACCCGCTGATGCGCGGGGCCACGATGGCAATGACATGCTATCAAGTGGATTGGGTGACGATCTCCTGATCGGTGGTCCGGGTGCGGATATACTCTCCGTAAAGGGCGGCGCAAACCAGTTGATGGGCGGTGACGGGGACGACCAGATCAACGGCGGATCGGGATACGATTACGTGCTTGGCGGTTACGGCGACGATACGATACATGGTGGCAAGGGAGACGATCTTTTGCGGGGTGGCTGGGGCAACGACACGATTTACGGAGATCTGGGGGATGATGTAATCCACGGATACACGGGTGCCGATGTCATTTATGGTTTGGCCGGTAATGACAAGCTCTATGGCCAGGCAGATTCCGATTTGGTTTACGGTGGAACAGGTGATGACATTGTCCGTGGTGGTAAAGGTGACGATGAATTACATGGAGACGACGGTAACGACTTCATACTGGGTGACAAGGGAAATGACGAAATGCATGGAGGTCTAGACATCGATGTGATGTATGGTTCCGACGGCGACGACTACATGCGTGGCGGCGACGGAGACGACCTGCTGTATGGACAAGATGGAAACGATGACATAGGCGGCGGTGACGGAAACGACCTGTTGCGTGGCGGCAATGATGACGACTTCCTTCAGGGCATGGACGGTAACGATCGGCTCGATGCCGACGCGGGAAACGACATTGGTTTCGGTGGAGCCGGCGATGATACTCTCTTGGGAGACGAGGGGGATGACCAGCTGGATGGACAGAGTGGCGCTGATTTAGTTTATGGCAATGCCGGTGATGACCTTTTGCGTGGTGGTGCCAATGACGACATTCTTTGGGGAGGCAATGGATCCGACAGTTTGTTTGGCGGCAACAGCGATGACTTCGACCGTCTATGGGGAGAGGGGGACGACGACCGTTTTCTGGTTCAAGGATTCGACCAGGTCAGGGATGAAACTTCCGTCGACGCCGTACTGGTATTCCAGGACGTTTCCAGCCAATGGTCGAACAAGGAAATTGAGGTACTGGACCAGGGGTTTGCCCAGCTTCACCAGCGGACACAAAACACCAGGCTGTTGAAAGACACCCTGCCAACAGGACGTTTGACGTTTTACAAAGAATCGATGTCCCAAATGGGAAATGCGCTGGCCGTCAATTCCCTTCAGTGGACTTCCAATCCATGGTCGACCACCTACGCCCGGCAAATAAAGATCCGGGAGTGGAGCGAAAATTCCGAGTCAAACAACGACCTGATGCAATCGACTGTGATTCACGAAATTGCTCACAACTGGGACAGCGAATTGGAACTGACAACCATTAATGGATCGTGGAGCGGGCGTTGGAACAATTTCCTGGGGCTCAGTGGCTGGACCACAAATCCGATTTTCACACAGAACTACGTGCCGTCGCTCAACGGACAGTGGTGGTATCTATCTAACGCTTCGTTTGCCGCATCCTATGGACAAACGACACCCAATGAAGACATGGCAACCGTCTGGCAGTACGTTTTTTCCGGTCAATCGACCAATGATCCCGGACTGCAATCCAAGTTAGACCACGTCAATGCCTTGTTTGACGATTTGATCTAGTTATGCCAAACAATACCGGCATCGCATCTCAAACCGAAAATCCCACGACGCCCCCGTCGAACTTGCCACCTGGCCCGGTAATTTTTCCCAAGATACGTTTTTTCCCAGATTTCAAGTAGAATCATGGATCGATCGCCGTAAAAACAAATGGGGCAACCCGATCAGTGAAAACAACGACACGGCTTCCATTGAGGATTCCATGAAGAAACGTATAACCAGCCTGTTGATGGCCGTTGCCTTGACCGCCATCCCGTTACTGGCATCTGCACAAAGCGGCAACGGGCTTCCGGCTGGAATCGTATGGTACGGTGTCCTGCAGGACGGCTTGGAACAAGCTCGTAAAACTGAACGTCCCATTCTGCTGTTATCGGCCGCACCCCAGTGCGCCGGAGTACCCGGGATGTGGTGACCCGGCAAGCAAAACATGGACAGAAGTTTTCTGTCCAACGACGCATTGGTTAACGCCTCCAGAAATTTTATCTGTATCCGAACGGCGACTTACGAAGACGCTGAAGAAGCGGAATTCCTGCGAAAGATCTTTTCGGGCAGGGGGGGTGAACTAGAAAATACCGTCTTCGCGCTACTTACACCCGATGCACAATCAACCCTCAGTCGCACCGGCCGAAGCCCCCAATTTGCCTTCCGTTCGGCCCAGTCGATGGCCACGGCCATGGACAATCTGGCACTTAAATACCCTGGCAAACCTGCAACACCTGTCACGACTTTGCCAGTAATGAAAGACGTGCGACTGGCAGTCAACGTCTCCGCTTGCGATGGCCTGCCGTTAGTCGTCGTATACGGAAAAGATGAAGAACAACTCAAAGAGTTGGAACAAGAGATACTTCCGCTGGCTTTTTCCCAAAATCTGTCCGGGAAGTTTACCTACGTAAAAACCACTAACCCCAACGACATTGAAACCATCATCGGTTTCGACAAAGACGAGTACGGATTTGCGGTAATCATTCCGAGCCAATACGGCATCAGTGGAAAGGTGCAATACCAGTGGCCAGCCGAGGTGGAGCCTGCCCAACTGGGGCGCGGCCTGTTGGCCCTTGCCAACGCAACGTCCAAGGTTGAAAAAAACCACAACCAACACGTCCGAGCCGGTATGAACCAGGGCATTTCGTGGAAAACCGCCATCCCGGTCGAAGACAAAATGTCGTTACGGGCGATGCAAGATCGCCAGCAACGCAATCGACGTTAAAGCCTTAGATCCAACCGCTGTCGCTTAAACCCAAATGTCCGAGGTGCAATCCCCTCCCGGAAACCGGATCTCATGCGCCCGTGCGGCACCACCCGGCTCCCGACCAAAATCGATCATGAAATCTTCGTTCAGCTTGAGTCCGCCGGTTTCGGTGTTGCAATCCAATTGCAGCAGGTAGGACCCCTCTTTGGCCATCCCCGGATAAAACTGATTGTCCCATGGGCTATACAAAGAGTTCGTAACGTACAAGCGTTTACCGTCTAAACTGAGTTGTAACATTTGCGGTCCGCCGCCGAGCTTCTGTCCCTTGGCGGTGGCCGTCTTCCCAATCACACCACCCAACCAGACCTGCCCGGTCAGTTTCGGATGGGCCGGATCGCTGACGTCGTATTGACGTAAGTCACCGTGCAACCAATTGGAAAAATAGAGGAAACGATCGTCCAGCGACAGGACCAGGTCGGTTATCAGACCCGGCACCGGGAAGGGCCATCCCTCCTGTTCGACTGGCTCCACCGCAATCACATTGTCGGCCGTCCATTCGCCTCCCTGCTTGTGCCAATGCCAAATCGTACTGCTCAAGGCAGCCCCAACGAAACCGTGGGTGCTGTCCGGGTTATGGTGAAACCTGACTTCCAGGGGAATCAAACCATTTTCACCCAGGTCAATCGACTGCTCGATTTTCCGGTCCTGCCAGTTCCAGAAATGCAAATGCCGCCCATATTTGCCCGCTGCGACGTCTGCCGGTTTGAATCCCTGCGAAACGGTATTGGGAGCTCCCCACTCACTGGAGATCATCACGTTATGGCGAGGCTGATACCAAAAATCGTAATTGAAATTCATTCCGGTCAAATCGTTTTCCCAGCGACCTTTGATGTTGAAGTCCGAATCCATCAACATGAAGCCACCCGGCGCATTGCCCTCGGCATCACCCAACATCGAAACCATCACGTGACCATCGGCCAGGCAGTGGACCGTATGGGGAGCAGACAAACCGGTCTTTGCTTTGACCACTTCCGGCTCGATCACCTTGTGCATTTTTGGTTGACGCGGATCTTCTGTATCGACGATATGAATGCGACCGGAAGTGATACCAGGCAACACAATGAAACGGCGGCCGGCGCCATCTTGACCATGGCAACTACTGCAGGCGTTCCAGCCAAAATGATGCAGCTCGTCCCCCACGTTGGGCATCTCCAGCCGACTGATTACCGTTCCATAACCCGCCGACTTCGGATCGACATCGACGGTAGCCAGGTAATCCGGCTTGTTGACCGGTGTACCAGTGTAAATAGCCGGTACGTACGCCACGGTTTCGGGCGGTGCCTTCATGGCATCCTCTACGGTGGCATACATTCGATCACAACAAGTCGCGGACGAGTCATCATCCAATCCAGATGCCGAAAAAACCTGGTTGGGGATTTGCCCGACGGTTGCCAATGCGCCCGTCGCGACGGTTGTTTTCAGAAAATCACGGCGTTTCATCTTATGCTCCTTAATACTTCGATACTTCGATACTTCGACTGGATGACCTGCGCCATTCTACCGATTCCTGTATTCGTCAGGCTAGGGAGGTAACTACGGAACAGTGGAAAACTTTATTTCCCGGTTTATTCAATTCTCAACCGCATAATTGCTCACACTTGCCAAGGACTCGGTACGATGAGTTCTATTGCCCCCTCGTTCCATTCCCTGCTTCCGGTTTCATTTCGCTCCATGTCACTCGAACGTATTCTATATATCGAGGATGAAGACGACATTCGAATGGTCGTCTCCATGATCCTCAAAACTCATGGAATTACGGTCAATGGCCACGCGTGCAGCCAGCAAGCAATCGATTCCGCTGCCCAATCAGTTCCCGACCTGATCTTGCTGGACATTTCGATGCCCCACAAGGACGGATTCCAGACTTTGGCCGAATTAAGACAACTGCCTGGTTACCGTAACGTCCCCGCCGTTTTCATGACGGCCCAGCTCGAACCCAACGCGGAAACCCTGGCACCCTACCAGCCGGTCGCGGTCATCATGAAGCCATTTGAACCGAGTGGGTTAAAAGAAGAATTAGAATCGATCCTGAATACGATGAACATCAACAACCCTGGCACCTGATCGGTTCGCCCGACAAACCAGTGGTTCATTCATCTTCCGATTTCACGGAGTCCTCCGGTGCAATGCGTTCCCGTTGGGAAAGTTCGTAGCTTTCCCCCTCTTCCAAGGCAACGTAATCCGGTTGGCCCGGTATGACGGGTTGATTGCGATCATAGAAAAACACTCTGCCATCTCCCACCACCTCCGCGGTCGACCCGCGAACAAGAATGGCCGTTTTTTCATCCAAACCAATCCCCAGCAACTGCGGGTACCGGTTAACCAACGACGTCATGTCCGGCTGACGTCGCCGCTGGCTGAAGTGTTGATCAATCGCCACTCCGCCAATAAAACCGAGGCCTCCTCGCTCGTAACCATCGACCATGATGTCAAAATTTCCAAGAGGATTCGCCCGGGCCAGGTAACGTGCCTGGATCGAGGCACCGGCCGAGGAACCACCAATCACACCACCACGCTCGACCACCCCTTTCATCAAGCGGTGCGCCTCGGTCCCGTAATAGGAGTCCGAGAAATTCCATTGGCGCCCACCCCCGAACCAGATTCCCGTCGCATCGCGAAGGGGCGCCAGGAACGCTTCGTCCGAATTAGCCTGATTTCGATCCTTGGTATGCAGCATGTCCGCTGAAGCCACGCCCTTGTCCCGCCAACCCTGCAAAAGGCGACGGTTGGGCATTACTTTTTCCTCCTCCGCGCAGGGGACGTACACCAGTTTGGCATTCTCCCCGCCTGCCATTTCGATGAATTGATCAAACAGCCCTTCCGGCATCCCACCTCCCCCAACGATCACCAGGCTGCCATTCTCAACGTAGGGGGTCGGTGGTTCGGCGAGGGGAAAAGGCTCCACCGTGCGATCGATCGCGTGCCGTCGCCAAGCGGTCAAATCCACCATCTGCAGGTACGGGTTGATCCGTCGTTGCCCCAAGCCCGACACCCGTAGCTCCTTTCGACGAATCGGTTTCTCGGTGTTGGCTGCCGTCAGAAAGATCGCAGGCCGTTCACCGTAGGCGCGCATCTTGCGACCGTTGAGAACCACTAACCCACCAGCGGGAACTCCGACGCCAATCGACCTGGGGGAAACCGACAGCACGCTGAGCATCTGTTTTTCATCCTCTGATTGAAAACCGCATCCAATCACACAGTCCGGCACCAGGTTCAATCCCTCGTCAATCATCGGCAATCGGTCGCCGGTGCTGAAATTCCATCGCCCCAGCCAGGGACTGACCCACGGGTCGGCCAATAGAATCCCGCCACGTCCGATGAAGGCGTGGAGCTGGTCGGAAAGCCGATTCAACTGCTGAACGTCTTGCTTGGCCAATGGTCGCCCATTCGTCAACCAAATCCCGGACACGTCGGCAAGATCCAGATCCTGTTCAATCGTGGGCGTTACACGGTTTACCTCGACGTTTTCCGGCCATTCGAGATCGGTTTCCGAATTGGCCAACGGAACGTGCACGACCCTGGATGGATCCTGATCCGATCGCCTCTGGACCATTCTCAGGAAGTGCTCCAAGGTGCCTTCCGGCAACTGCTCCGAACCGGCCAGCATGATCTGGCCGTTGATCTTGAGATCGACCGGCCACATTTCAAACGCCTCGTCGAAGCGGACACCCTGATGCGGGTCCTGCTCCTGGCCAACGATTTCCATTCCTGCCAGCAACAGGATGGCCATCAGCACGCTGGATGACCGTAGGTAAAGGGAATGCAACATCTTGAAACAACCTCTCGCTAGATTAACACCACGGGACAGACCGATGGCCAAGGTTTTATCATACCCCAGACCGAGAGGCCCGATGATGGTCAGCACCAGCTATGGGGCTGCGGGGACTGCCGGCAGGCGGTCCATTCGACAGACCCATCGGCCCGGCACCGTGCGGCATTGTCAATTAATCCACATGGCAAACCCGAACAATTCACCGCCAAATTCCTGCTGGAATCGATTCCAATCACTTTCCGAAGTCACCTCACCCGTTTCCAGGTAAGGCAAAGCGGCCGCCCCGTGAAACCAAAGTACCACATCAATTTCCCGCGGGTTCGTGAAGAATTTGTCAAGGTTTATCCCCCGATCGGCTTGTTTGCCACGCCAAAAAGGAATCAGTTTCTTTCCTTCCAGGATTGCCTGACATTCATCCAGGAACTCTCCCCAGGTGTTGGTCATCCGACCGGTAATTCGAATATTGGTGATGGCAGCCTGCTGACTGGCTGACGGCAACCATTCGCGGTCATTGTCGGTTTCGGAATTCACCAACTTCCACATGATTCGACTGTGCGCGATGGTCTGTTTGAAATGTTGCTGGGCTTTCTTTACCCGATCAGCATGTTTGAGTGGAAACCGCGCATTGTGAATGGATGCGATCAGGTCCAGGACTTGATGGTTAATGTCCTGCAGCCCCGCTTTTTCTTCCTCCAACAAAAACTTGTACTTGATATCCGGTTTTTTAAATGTGCGAGAAGCGATGACATCCCACAATTCAGTTTGGTCGTAAGCCAAAAACAACTCGCCCGCGCCGCGCAGCAGGCTGGAATAACCCCGCAACCATTCCACGTCGGCCCGATCAAACACCACGACAATGTCTTCGGGACGGCGCCGGCGGGCCCGGTTGGCATCTCGACCATCCGGAAAATCCCCCAGGTATTGGCCATAGAACGACTTTAAATTCTCAGCCGGCCCGATCCTGCCGTCCTGGTTGATGTCGAGATTAAACCGAAACAGTCTCAAGGGAAGTTTTACATCATTCGATTTGATTTGGGCCAAGGTCGTATCCAGCTGCGCCAAATCATCAATCATCCGTTGCACCAACCGGTGCAGGTCTTGCAGTTGGACGACCTGCGGATTTGGATTGTCCGGTAGGGACATATTTTGAAAAGGATTCCAAGGGAGCCCGATCTCGAAAGACCCCGCAAATTCCTGTCGTGGCCCCAATTCGTACAGGCCTTGTCCAAAATGTTCGATCATTTGGAAAAACTGCAACACGGCCAAACTCATACGTGCCTGGTCATCCTCCGGTCGCTCTTTAAGCAACTCGCGAATTTTTTTCTCGCCGTCGGACAGTTTTCCGGATACCAAATAAGCCTCGACCAGAGGCGCACCGTTACGGCCTGTCTGGGCCAACGACGAAGCCGGACATACCGAGCCCAACAAGACAGCCAGGGCAACCAACCCGTGTAAAGAAAGATTCATAGAACAACCTCGCGCTGCCGTAACTGAAAAGACTCGTTTCAAACCGGTTTTCGAAACCCGACAATTGGCTTCCCCCAACTATACCAAACACGGCAAATCAAGACGACTCCCACAGCAGCACGGCAACCCCCATAAACGCAATCAGTGTACCCAGCCACCCACGTAGTGACGTCTTCTCGTTAAAGAAAAGAGCCGACAACGGAATCAACAATAATGGTGGAGTTGCCATGATGGTGGCAGCGATCCCAACTCGCGTGTTCTGGATCGCCACATAACTGAACCAGATTCCAAGGAACGGCCCTGCGATCGCTCCCGCCATGACAAACAACGCCGCGCGTGGGTTGCGCATCTGCTTGATCGATCTGACCAGGTGACCCTGGCAACCGGCCAACACCCACAACAATACCAACGCCACGAATATTCGCACCTCGGTCGCCGACAACGCGGAATAACCATCTACCAGCGCGTATTTTGTGACGACCAGGTTAACCGTTTGGCCCAACGCCCCGATCAAGGCCAAAACGATACCGATCGTATATTTTTCTGGCGGGTAAAGCTGGGTTGCTGCATCGGTATTTCGTTTTTCCGAGACCACCCAACCAATCGCAACGAGCGTAACGAGAACCCCCACTTGCTCCAGCATGCCCAATGTTTCGCCAAAACAGAACCAGGAAAACACAGCGCTAAACATCGGTACGACGGTCATCACCAAGAGGGTCAGCCGCGGTCCGATATACACGAAGGCAAGGAACAAGGCGCCGTCGCCGATCACCAAACCTGCCACGCTGGAAATGGATAAAATGCCCCACCGCCACGTTTCCGTAGCGAACGGGAACAAGGAACCCGTCACCAACCAGTGGAACAGCGCAATCATGACCATCGCCAGGCCCAACCTCAAACGATTGACTGAACCGGCGCCGATTAAACGACTTGCAATAGTAAAAAAAAGCGAGGTGATGGCCCATAGTACGGCCGTCGCCAACGCTGCCAACTCACCGATATACATGGCCCGAGAGCATACCAGCAAACCGACTTGGAACAAACGCCAGCGCGTCATTCAGACAATCGTGGAAGCGCCTTCGCAATGGAAACGGCCCAACGGCAGATATTTACAAACTTTTGTCGACCAACAAAAATATCCCCGGTTTTACCCGGGGATAGGTGCTTGGACCAATCGCTCTCAACTTAATTCCAAGCTACCGCCAGTTTTTGTTTGAAAAAGTAATGGGCCAAATCTGCCGTTGACCGGCCGATGTACTGCTATCGTCGGGCACGGGACCACTACGGTTATTGTCACCATCCGTTTTCGGTTCCGGCAGATTATCTTCATTGCCCGGATCCAATTCATCCATGAAATCATCGTCGGGGAAACCCATCAAGTTCCCTTGGTCGATCGGCTCCAGGTTGGAATCGGCCGACGGCCCCGTCACGACATAATCGGGATCAGAATAAACCGATCCAACCCGCCCCCTGTCGCGCTCAGCCCGTTGATAGAAACCACCATAGGTTGGGTAGCTGAAATCAAAGGGACCACAGCACATCGAACAACCCGCCAAGGTCACGATCAAACAGCCCAGCACTGTGTTGAACACTAAGTTCTTCATTCGACAACCCGGTTGGTTTGACAATTGCTGTTTTCGATTTTCTCGTATCTGTACCTGTTAAAGACCATCCGCCTCAATCCACTTTCTTAATCACTGCACGCGACGCTTTCGGTTCCACCGCCCGGGATGAACGTCCCAGGCCGTCCCAATCGAATGATGCTCGTCGAATCACTCGCGCCGGCTGATCCTTGTCCCACTTGATTTGGGCACCGCTGCCACTCGTTTTTGTCACTGAAACCGGCTCGTCTACCATTGCCGGTCGTACACTTTCACCCACGGGTGGTTCGCTATTTTGATCATTCGGTTCGAACGTCATCAAGGCGCGGGTTCCCAAGGCATCGGAAAACGACAGGATCGTTCCAGCCGGAGGCGTCAAGGTAAGAGAATCTTCCGGTCCACCTTGCGGTGGTTTGGCCGGTGTCGGCTGTCGGTTGCGGGGTGGGTTGGGAACGGGGGTTTCGATTTCTTCCAGTGAATCGCCCGGATTCATTGGCGTGTATTCAAACTCTTCGAACATCCCATCGGCCTGGTCGATCGGTAGCTGATCGACCACTCCACGGCTGATCACACCGGGGCGGGTCCACCCGTAATCCAACACTCTGCTGGCACCTCGACGGCGAGCATGCTTACTGGCATCCTGATACGCCTTGGCAGCCCAGGGTCCCTCCGCCATTGAGATATTGTTATAAGCCAAAATGGTACCCATGCGGCGATGAATCAGAGCCAGGGATTTGTTGTATTCGGTTAAGGCGTTATAGAACGCGACTTCGGATTGCGCCCTTCGCCGTTGGGCGTCCAGGGCCACATCCAGTGTTTCCAGGCCTTCTTCGATGATCTCTTTGAAGTGTTCTTCTTCAATCGTCGTCTCTTTCCACCGGTTGAAGGCGGAGTGCATTAATCTGCGATTGGCGGCAATCGAACGCAACGCGTCACTCAACTCCCGCGCCGTATCCAGTTCCATATCTTCCAGCCGGGCAATTTCGCGAGCCAGTTTTAACTGGGCGTTACGGACGTTGGACAACTCGCGGCGAAAACCGATCGGCATTCGATAATCCAGTCCGAGCGCAAATTCCTGATAATCACCGTTAAACAACTCGTTCCATGCCCCGCTACCGGGTTGCGGAAAATCGGTTGTCTCCCCGGATTTGGAATATTGCTCACCCAGTCCCAGCCAGCGATACAAGCCCGTCACATTCAATTCGGGCAGCAGCGAATTCTTGGCATACGCCAGTGATAGCTCTTTTTTCTTGATTTCCCAACGCTCTTGCCGCAACTCCGGTCGATAAGCCAGTGCTTCGTTCAATGAACTGGTCCAATCAAACTCGACCGGGGCCATCGTCGCCTCGTCAATCGGCCGGATAATTTGTCCATCGGTAGCTGCAATGCCCATCAACCATCGCAGGTTGCTTTCGCCCACCAGCAGGTTGTTGTACGCCTCGATCACGGAGGAGTCAAAGAAGTAATACTGCTCACCGGCCTGGGCCACCTGTTGAATATTGACATCTGCCCCTTCGTCAAACTGATCTTTCAGGATTCGCCATGTCTCCAGGGCCGCCTTGCGTCCCGTTTTCGCTGCATCCAGGTTGCGGTAGGCCGAGTACAGATCCCAATATCGGATTTCAATATTGGCGACCATGTTTTGCAACTGGCCTTCCAGGTTTGCCAGTTCCTGATCGGTGCCAATCCGCGATATGACAATCGGCATCCGCTGGATAAAGGCACCGCGACCGCGCAATAACGGTTGCCGGACCTCGAATTCAAGCGATGTCCGAAACCAATCGGGAAGTTCTTGCAGTCCAGCAGGAGGCAATGGATTGTTGTTTTCGGTAAAAACACTGTTGTTGCGGAACAAAAGCTGCGTTCCGTTGGCCGTCTTTTTGGCAAATTCATAATCCCAAGAGACCAGGTCCTGGACAAAAACTCTCCGTTCCAAAGGATTGTTTTCTCTCGTATTACGCGGTTCGTTGGAATGATTCCAAAACACACTGGTTGTATATTGCGCATCAAAATCGGCCAGAGCCGCTTCGACACCCTGGTTCACGTCCAACCCGGAATTGGTCAACACCGAAGAAGGATCAGATAATTGACCGGCGGCACCAATAAAACCGGGTTCCGATTCACGAACGGCAACGTTGTAAATTGTTCCTACCGCCGCGGGACCCTGGATCAAATTGTCAATTCCAGGTACGACCCTCGCGCCTTGTAAACTGGGTGTCCCGTAGCCACGCAGCACTTTGGCGTTTTGCAGCGCAATCGAAACCACCTGTTCCAATGTCATGTCTCGAAACGAATCGAAATCCGGATCGACGACGGTGATCGGCGATTTCGCCTGGCTGACTTCATCCAGCTGGGCAATCTCGACGTCGGGGTACTCGATATCGGTCGCTTGGTCGATGTAATAGGAAAGATCACCCGTGTCTTGCAGGAACATCGGCCGGGTGGGCGAGCAGCCCACGACCCAGAACGATAGAAATATCGTCCAAAGCACCAATCTCGGGAGTTTCCAGCTCATTGGATTTCCATATCCTGCTGTACGTTCGAAAAAAACGACACGACTCGCAGCTGTCGCGACGCTGATTGAACAGGCAATCTGCCCGTTCTTCGAACCCCCCTGGTCGCGCACCGTCCGTACGCCTAGGGCGTTGGCGGTTCGGATACGCTTCCACAAAGGAATCATCGACGTGCCAATCGTCAAACTTTGGGGAATCCGTAAATTTTATCTCCGTTACCCCTCCTCACTTGCTAGCAACAACCGGGAGCCGAGCCGGGTCCCAAGTTCAGGCCGCCGCCCGTCCTCGCCTTTGAGCGACCACAACCGACTTGATGCGGGCCGAAAAGACCCATTCCACGACCCATTTGGCGAATTATTTGCCGGAATTTAGCGGTTTAAGTCCCATTTCAGCCGTTGAGGCAATCCGGCCGAATGGATAAACTACGTGATCAAAAGTTCCCAGTGGTAACTGGTAATTTGCCAGCCCAAACCTGACGAGGAAGAAATGGCCGTTCCCAAACGAAAACACTCGAATTCAAGAAGTGGTAAACGCCGCGCTCACGACAGCTTGCGTGCCAAGCCACTCACGGTCTGCCCCAAATGCAGCACGACATTGCCAACGCATGTGGTTTGTCCCGGCTGCGGCTTCTACATGGGACGGGTCGTCAACCCGGCCGAAGACCAACTCGAGGAAAAGACGACTTAATGGTTGTCGCGATCAACCCAAATATCTGGCCTCGGGGTTCTTCACGATCCCTGGGGCTTTTTGCTTGCGCCTTGATCCGCCGCAAAGGGCAGCGTGTGATCCAAACTCCGTTGGATAGCTTCGCTGTTTTTGGAATTCGACCGGACCCGGTTTCGCGGCCCGCGCTCCATTCCAGCCTGCCCCATTCGATTAGCGATTTAAACACGATTTTGGACCGCACGCTTTCTTAAAGCCCTTGAATTCTCAAAGCAATCTGTATCAATATCTGATAAAATCCCGAAGTCATCCTCGCAACCATCCTTTGAGGCAATCATGAGCTCGCAATCCAATCGTCGACAATTCATGGCAACGTCTGCAGCGCTGGCCTCGGTCGTCCCGTTCAGTGACAAGGTCGTTTCTGCAAAATCTTACAGCCGGATACTCGGATCGAATGAGAGACTGGGTGTTGGCCTGATTGGACATGGGGGAATGGGCGGCGGTCATGCCAAGACAATTGCCGGGTTGAAGGAACCGAACAACCTCGATCCGATTGCCGTGGCCGACTGCTGGAAAACGCGGGCCGAATCCGGAGCCAAGGTTACGGGCGCCCCTCATGCTTACCAGGATTATCGCAAAGTACTGGACCATAAAGAAATCGATTACGTAACCATTGCGACTCCCGAACATTGGCACTGCGACATGACTCTGGACGCTTTTGATGCCGGCAAGGATGTTTATTGCGAAAAACCGATGACCCATACACTGGAAGAAGGCGTGCGGGTTTTCAAGAAACAAAAGGAAACCGGTCGCGTCTTGCAGGTGGGTGTTCAAGGCATGTCGGACGACAGTTATATCTCGGCTCGCAAAGCGATCGACGACGGTGTCCTGGGCCAGGTCGTCCAAGCTCAAATTGAATACGTTCGACGATACGGCGAGCAGGGGCCTTGGCGGGTGCCCGGGCTCGACAAAAACATGCCCAAGCCGGCTGACCTGGACTGGAATGCCTGGCTGGGTAGTGCCAAAAAGGCGGATTGGAATCCGAATCATTATTTTGAGTGGCGAAACTACTCCATGTATTCTGGAGGCATTGCCACCGACCTGTTTATTCATCGAATTACCCGGATCATGAAAGCGTGTAACCTGTTGTACCCCAACCGCGTGGTCGGAATGGGTGGTATCTGGCAATGGGACGATGGACGAGACCTGCCCGACAATTTTGAGATGATTTGCGAATACCCTCGTGGGATGACGGTCTATGTACTGGGCACGATGAGCAATCGTGTCGCGATTGACCACGTGATTCGTGGCTACCGCGGTACGCTCCAATTCAATCCGGAAGGCTGGGTGGCCCGCAACAAGGACGGTGAGGTTTTGGCCGAACACAAAAAATCCGGGGCCGAGGACATCAATCTCCACCACTCGAACCTGCATGCGGCCATTCGCGACGGTGCCGAATTGAATTGCCCCGTAGAACTCGGAATGGCGGGTGTTTCGGCGGTCTGCATGGCCAACGAATCGTGGCGAACTGGCCAAATGATGGGTTGGGATCCCAAACTGGAAAAAATGGTACCAGCATCCCAAGTCAGCTAACCTTCCCTGCCAGGGCGTTCGGTCGCCTGTTCTGGCAACACGCTTGATTCAACCAGGATTTATCAAACCAGTGACCAACAATTCTCGACAAAACAGTCACAAGGTTTACCAACGGGCCCAACAATTGATGCCGGGTGGAGTGAACAGCGCGGCCCGCGCCTTCGGTGCAGTCGGTGGAGAACCGATTGTCTTCGAAAAAGGAGAGGGAGCGTACCTGCAGGACATCGACGGCAATCGGTACATCGATTACATCGGTTCCTGGGGACCGATGATCCTGGGACACCAGTTCCAGGCCGTCAAGGATGCCGTCCACCTGGCGGTCGAGCGGGGAACCAGTTTTGGCGCGCCTACCGTCGCGGAAAACCAATTGGCAGAACTGATCATCGAGGCGGTCCCCTCGGTCGAGATGGTGCGGCTGGTCAACTCGGGCACCGAGGCCACGATGAGTGCCATTCGCGTGGCGCGGGGATTCACTGGCCGCGACCAGGTTGTCAAGTTTGCCGGTAACTATCATGGCCATGTCGACAGCCTGTTGGTCTCGGCCGGCAGTGCCGCGGCGACCCTCTCCGTTCCCAACTCACCGGGGGTAACCGAAGGTACCACCCGCGATACTTTGGTTTTGAACTACAACGACTGCGAACAATTGGCAGCCACCTTCGCTGAACAGGGTGAACAGATTGCCGCCGTGATCCTGGAACCCGTCTGTGGCAACATGGGATGTGTCACGCCAACGCCCGAGTTCCTGGCCATGCTGCGGCAATTAACCGAGGCGGCCGGCAGCGTGCTGATTTTTGACGAAGTCATGTGTGGATTCCGCGTCGCCTACTCGGGAGCTCAGTCTTTGTACGGCGTCACACCCGACATGACCACGATGGGAAAAATCGTCGGTGGCGGTTTGCCACTCGGCGCTTTTGGCGGACGGCGCGACATCATGCAGCACGTCCTACCAGCCGGCAAGGTATTCCAGGCCGGCACCTTGAGCGGCAACCCGATCGCGACGGCGGCCGGGATCGCCATGTTGACCGCCTTGCGAGACAGCCCACCCTACGACTATCTGGAACAGGTCAGTCAACAACTGGCCGACGGATTACAGTCTGCCTGTCGTTCGGCCGGGATAGAACATTGCCTCAATCGGGTTGGCAGCATGATGACCCTGTTTTTTCAATCGGGGCCCGTCACCGACTGGGATACGGCCGCCAAATCCGATGTGGCCCGATTCGGCAAGTACTTCTGGGGCATGATCGAGCAGGGCGTTTACATGCCATGCAGTCAATTCGAGGCGTTGTTCGTATCGAGTCAACATTCTTCCGATGACATTGCGGCCACCATCGAGGCCGCTCAAAAGATTCTACCGGAACTTAAATAAAAAAAGCCCCGTTCGTAAAACGGGGCGGCTTGAACGGTGGCACCAGTCATCCAAAAGCAAAACGAGTGAACCCCATTTCAGGGTTTCGATTTCTCGGCTTTCTCAATCAGTTCATTGATCGAGTGGTCCAGGTCCCGCGGGTTGATCGACTGAATCACGCCCTTGTCGTCGATCAGGATGATGGTGGGAAACGCACTGATTCCGTAGCTTCTCGAAATCGAATGGCCATCGTCATAAAACGATCGCCACGTCAGATTTTTCTCAGCAACCACCTTGCGGATGGTCTCGAGATCGTCATCGGTATTAACACCAACCAATGCAAAAGGTTTGCCGGACAATTCAGAAACGAGCGACCGCTCGTGATCGTACATGGCACGACAAGGTCGGCACCAGTGGCCCCAGAAATCGAGCATGACCACTTTGCCACGATAATCGCTTAATTTGAACGACGCACCATCTAGATCGTTACCTTGTATTTCCGGAGCCAAACTCCCCTCGGCAACCCCGATGGGCAAACCGTTTGGGTTAAAGTCACCCGTAAAACTCGACGGGATATCGATATTCGATTTGGATTTGTTTCCCGACCCATCGGATTCGCCCGTTTCCGTTTTGCTGGGACCACAACCAAACGTCATGGCAGCCAACAAGCTGACCGCAATTAACCAACGCAAATTCATGTTCTCAATCTCCTCATATTCCTAAACAGTTGTTTCCCCATTTTAACCGAGGTTCAGCCTGGTCGGTAGTCAGTCGTCCTGGCCATTTTTTCGGTCCAGCGCCCGAGCACCCAGCGTGATGGCGCCAAAGGCACCGAGAAATGCCAACAGCATCATGATCCACGCGACAATCCAATACCCCATACCTGGTGCAAACATTAAACGCCTCCTTCTCCTCCAGCGACCAACCCTTCGTATTCGTAAAACGCAAAAACGAAATGAACAATCAAAACGTAAAGGGTTGACCAAAGAATTGTTGATGTTACCGCGCGGCTCACGTCGGTTGTAGAGTACTTGGGCAATCGCCCAATATGATAAGAGATGACAGCAACACCAAAACCGCAAACCAGTAATTTCCCCAAAAGCCAATGCGTTCCTCGATACCAATTTGCCCCGATTTCCATTAAACCGCGATGAAAATGATAGTTCCAGAAATCGGGCCCCTGTTCCGGGTTTGAATTCACAAATGTAATCAGGCAGGTGGTACTGGCGGCGGCATAGGAAATGAGAGTCAGCAACGGTGTACCGATTAAAAATGACCACATGATGGGCGACATCAGGTACCCCCGCGGCGCCGCGCCCAGCGTTTTCAGTGCGTCGATCTGGTTGCCAAACTGGCGACCACCAATATCCGAGGTAACGGCCGCACCACAACGTGCTGCAATCAAAATACAGGCCAATACCGGAACCAGGATCCGGTACATTGCAAATCCAAGTGCCGTTAACAGGTCTTCCAGCAATAACGGTTCGGTATAGGCCGCATAGGGAAGAAACTTGAAGGTAAAGTAAGTCACCACGAAACCCGAAATGACGCCGGCGATGATCAGATAAATCCAGGCAGTCGGTCCAGAAACCAACCGGGCGAAATGCAACAGGAACTTGAAACCCCATTGAGGGTTTTTCCAAATCGGCACCAGGCTCAGAACACCGTCAACCACCGACCCAGCGAAGTTGGCCGTGCCTTCGAAGAACGTTCCGATCGCGAACTTCAACCGGTCGATCGGACGCACCGGACTAGAAATTTCATTGTCCTGATGAGCCACTTTGGCCATCCCCTGCAATCGCTCGGGAATGCTTTCCCATTGTTCGGCGGGAACAAGCACCAGGCTGCGTTGCCGCGGATCCAGCAGGTAGATACGGTCCGCAATCGGCATTAACGAACTGTAATCGTGGGTTACCACGATCGATGTTTTGCCATATTCTCGATGGGTTTGCTGAATCAGGCGAGCGACGTCGCGCCCGGTCGAAGGGTCCAGGCCCGAGGTTGGTTCGTCGTACAGGATCGCAGGTGGATTGAAGGCCAATGTCCTGGCAATGGCCAAACGCTGCCTCTGTCCACCACTAAGACGCGAAGTCGGAACATCAAGTGGAACATCCAGATCCTGCAACAGCTGCTGGGCGGTTGCTACGGATGGATCAACCGCGCTGGACCTGGCGAAGGCCACATTTTGAATCGGCGACATTTCGTCGAACAGGGCGAATGCTTGAAACACGACACCAACGTCCCCCGCATGGTTCGGCTGACCCTCGATGGAAACAGATCCCGTGTAGCTCACACCCCTCTCGTCCCGTTCGATTAAACCGGCCAGGATTCTTAACAGGATGGACTTTCCAACACCACTGGGACCGACGATTAACGTGATCTTGCCAGCGGCAAACGAAGCCTCGGCATTCTCCAACAAGGTTCGCCCGCCAGCTGCGACGGTCAAATCTCGAATATCAATACCCTGTTTTTCGGGAGGGGCAGGGCGTTCGATCGCGTCGCCTGGTTGCTTCATTGACGAGGCCTCCGTGGAAAATAAAACGGGTCCCGTCCATCTTCTTTCCCACGCCTCACCTGGATCCGGTCGACCGTCTGGCCGTGACCGGTCGAGCTGCGGATCGGCCGAAGCACAAACCAGCGTTGGTCTTTCTGCATGATCTGGCTGCGCAACACCCGCGAAAATTCAGGCGTAATCTGGCTGTCGGGCGAACCGAACAGAGTCTGGCCAATCTTCGTTACCGTCGGTTCGAGCCGACGGTTGGTAATCTCCAATGCCTGTTGGGCCTCGGGTGTATTCCAGTTCTCAACCAACACCTCGTGCAACTTTTCGTTGTCGACCAAAACATCCTTCATGATATCAGCGGCCAGCGTCTGGAACTCTTCGTCCCGAATTACCGTGCGGATGCTGTCGGACACGGTTTCCCTGACCTTTTCATTACGGGAAATTTCCGCCAACATCTCCTGCTGGGTAGCAATAATATCCGGCAACTTCTCCTGGATAATGGGCCGTGCCTTCTCGCCAACAAACCGCTCAAACTCCTTGTGAGTCAGGTTGCGTTGGGGCAGGGGGGTTTGATCATAAAGCAAACGCCAGCCGAAACGCCAAATCGAGGCCTCCGCCCAGAGTTGCCTGCCGATGTCGATCACCAGGGGTTGCCCCAAACGCTCGATGACGGGCCAGATCTCCTGCTGAACCAGCGGCACCAGCTTCTCGTCAACCAGCTCGTCTTGATAACGCTGGCTCAGTTTTTGAATCTGTTGGTCACGACGCTGAACACTCTGATGAAACTCTTCTCTCATGATTTGTGTTGCGTCATCAAAGGTCTTCTCCAATACTGGACGAAGCTCTGCCAGAATTTCGGATTGATTCTCACGGTAGGCGTCGACGACCAACTGACTGATCCGTTGACGCGTGGCTGGCGGCAACATCGTCTGAATCACCCATTCAATGGAGTCCGGAGTGGAATGATAGGTCAGTTCCATTCCAGCCAAATCGTCCGGAGCGGCCCCGAACAATTGCGCGTAAGCGCGGGTCGTGGTAACCAGGTCTTCACGGATTGATGCCGGACTTTCCACGTGGCAGATGACGCCCACCATTTTCGCAACATCCCCTTCGAACTGCATCACCGGATCGCCCACTCGAACGGGCATTGGCGATTCAAATTCCAATTCGACCTGGCTGGGAGACTCGGTCCAATATTCCACTAGCTGTTTCGCAGCGGGAGCCTGTTGGCCCAGATAGCGATTCCACCCGATGCAGGCAGCAATCGCAATCAGAATCCAGATGATTGCACCGACCCATTTTCTCATGGTTAAACATCCACCCGATTAAAACTCCTGCCCGAACACATACCCAAGTGTTCACGGCAAAGTTTCACAATTCAAGTGAGTCGTTCGCCCCAGCCCTGCCGGGAGTACACATTAAAAACGAACGGTTTCTAGTTCAGCGATAATTATTTGGGATTTCCACACCATTTCAATAGCAACCCGAATGGAATCAATCGGCGTTTACCGTTGGTCGTTAAACGGGGGGACTATTCTTCTTTATCCAAGGCCGATGAGTGATCGTGAACAATTTTCCAGTCGCCGTCTATTTTCTTGAAGACCAACGAGAAATTGCCCTCTTTCTTTTTGCCTTGGTCATCCAGGTGCCAATTGCCCAGAACCAGCGCTACCTGACTCGATAACAGGTCAATCTCAAGCCCGTCAAAATGCAGTTTTCCCATCGCTCCAGCTGGATAGCTCTTCTTGTAACGGTCCAATGTGGCCTGCCAGCCACGAATCGTCTTGCCCCCACTACTGAAGGTCAGATCGTCAGATTTCCAATACGTCTCCATGAAGCCATCAATGTCTTCTCGATTCCAACAAAACACCTGCTGGGTCAACAACTTTGTAATATTTTTCTGTTCGTTGTCGCTGGCCTGCTGTCCTGGTTCCGCCCATGCTCCCAACCCCATCAATACGATGGCGCAGCCCAACGGCTGGATCCAAACACCTTGTCGATTCACTAAACGTTTCATCTCTGTTTCTCCTAACTTCTCTGAACAGCTCACGTGACCGCATAACACCCGAATTCCGATGGAACTGGCACAGGATTTTGACGCAATTCTGCCGCCGCATTCTAACCGACAATCGTTTTGTGTGCGCAGCCGGCTGAGACAAATCCCAGCAGGGGTGTTTCATCAACGCAATGCATTGTCGGAAATCACTGCTGGGAATCTGTTTCCGGTTTGGAGTCCATTAATTTCCAATCCTGCGGGTTCATGTTGAACGTCTCGACAGAGATCTCTCCGGAAGCCTTACCTGGCAAAACCAGCACCGCCTTGAACTGCGAATGCTGTTCACAAAACCGGGCAACTTCCTCCGGCTTCATCACAAAAAAAGCTGTCGCCAAGGCATCGCAATCAGCCGCGGACTCTGCAATCACGGTTGAGGAGAGGCAGTGGTCCGACGGGTGGCCATTCCGCGGATCGATGATGTGACCATAACGACGACCCCGATAATAAAATCCTTGTCGGCCGGTACCGCTGGTCCCCAACGCCATGTCATGCAGGTAAATCTCTGCCAATCGCCTGCCGGGGATAATGGGGTGGCTTAATCCAATCGTCCAACCGTTTTCCAGCTCCGAGTCCTGCTTGGTTTCCCGGCCACGGGCAATCACACTGCTCTGTCCCCCGTGCAGCACAAAATCTTCTATCCCTGCATCGGACAAACGGGAGGCCGCCCGGTCGAGCGCATACCCCTTGCCGATCCCACCGAGATTGAGCTGCAAACCGGGCAGATCAAACTTTACCTGCTGACGATCAATGTCCAAGGCAACCCGTTCATATCCAACCTGTGCCAGCGCCGCCTGGATCTCCTGGTCGGTGGGTACATGCCCCTCTCGTTGACTGAAACCCCAGACCCTGGAAAGCTCACTGGATGTCATGTCAAACGCACCGGAGGTCCAACGTGATATTTGGACCCCACGGACCAACAACCCAAAAAAGCCCGATTCGACAGCGACCCAGTCGCTTTCTGCCTGCTCGTTCAATTGACTCATTTCACTGGAGCTACGATAGACCGACAACTGTTGCTCAAGGTCGTCAATCAGTTTGAATGCTTCCAGCGCGGCAGCGCCACTATTGGAAAACTGCCGCATGTTGAAAAACAATTCGAATTCACAGGCCATCGCATGCTTGGAGAAGTGTTCCAGGTAGTGCTCTGAGCGGTTGGAACCCACATCCAAAACTCTTCCATCGTCAGCCGCTTTGTCAACGGGTCGGGCCGGCTGGTCAGTCGGGTCAGACTTTCCACCTGTCAAAAACTCTCTGCGAGATGATTTACGTTCGTGTTTCATGGATATATTGAGCTCAGGAGACAATGCATGTTGTCGACGTCGCCTTCTCGACGCATAATTATAACAGACTGGTAGATTATTCTTTCAATGGGTAGAGTTGTCCAAATGATTTTCCACAGGTTGCCGACCGTGATGCTCATTTTGGCAAGCTTGATCGCAGGTTCGATCACGGCTTATGCGTACCAGGATCAAGGTGTGCGCAAACCTAAGCTAATCAAACGCGCCAAACGACCCAGTTTTCAGGAACGGGACTGGAAGGGCATCTATTTTGAAAACATGTTCCATGAAGGACTGGTTGGCGAACGACCAGTACCCAGCTTGACTTCACCGGCAACATCGGTGGCTCAAGCCACACCCGACACCCCGGACCCGACTACCGTGCCGGGAACATCGGGAACGTTCGCCTGGAGTACTTTCATTGGCAACACCATCATTGAGAACGAAGTAAAATCACTGCAGCAAAAACTGTTGGTCGATATTACAACCCCGGGCCGTTTCAAGAGTGATTACGGCAAAGTCCATCAATCCTATTCGATGCTTTCCATGTTATTCGCAATCATCGTCGAGTATGACGCCGATGTTCGCTGGAAAGAGATGGCACCGCTGGCCCAACCAGCCTTTGCCCGCGCCGCAGCCAATTCGCGAGTCGGTTCATTACAAGCTTACAACAATGCCAAACTGCAAAAAGACAACCTGACCGAACTGGTTCGAGGTGGCGGTTTTGGCGACAATCAGAAACCGGTTGACTCGGTCGAATGGGAAACGGCCGTTAAACGCAGCCCGATCATGGTCCAACTGGAAGAGTCCCTTGCCGCACTCAAACCCCACTTGGCCAACAAGACGGAATTCACACGAAACAACGAAGCCGTTCTTCATGGGGCGAGCCTGGTCGCAGCCATGGGGCAAGTCCTGTGCAAACCCGACATGGAAGATGCTGACGAAGAAGACTATGCAGTTTACGCAGAAGCTATGAGCACCGCCGCAGGCCAAGTCGCTGAAGGTTGCCAAACGAACAACTACGACCTCGCTGCAAAAGGGTTTAATCTGGTGGAACAATCCTGCAGCAACTGCCATGATGAATGGCGTTAGACACCCTGCTGTTTAGGCACACATTGAAGTACCCAACCATGACCGCTACAAACGACCTTTCACCGTGGGCCCATCCAAAAGCACAAGCCTGGTTCGAGACGCTACTCAATCGCTCCGGCATGTTGGCGGAAATTGAGCGTTTCATGGAACAGCCTGTGGATCGGATTAACGTCCCGGAATGCAGACTCGTTTTAATGTTTCTGATCATCCTGGCCCGGCCTGGAATCTGGCCCCCCGGTTATGAGGACACCCTCAACACGGCCGAAGAAAAAGTCTCGGAAATCATTAAACAGAAACAATCCATGTCCAACAAAAAGATGACGATGGCCGAACATCAAAAACACGGCGTTTTGATGGATGAAATCCGACAGGAGCTGGAAATTCTTCGCCGTCGAATTGGCAAGTCAAAGCTGAAAACCGGGGTTGGCCAACCCAGCACCTGGAAAAATTTCTGGATGTAGTTAATCACATTTAATCCAACTGGATCACAACGGACTACCATGTCGAAAACACCCAGTAATCTTGATCCCTGGTCGGATGAGAGTGGTCAACTTTGGTTGAAATCATTTGAATGCTGGACCAAGATGACGCGTCTAATCAAATCGACACTGACGCTGGAACCATCCGAGTACCCTCATCAAATTCGGGCCGCTGCCGCCTTGGTCATTTTGCTCTGTCGCCCCAACCTTTGGCCAGGAGAATCCATTCAGGAGTTGGACGAGGTCGTCGATCTGGCGCGGCGTAAATTGGTTCTGATAAAGTCATTTTTCACGTCGGAAGCAAGGGTCAAGGGGAACTTGACGAGTGATCCCGCATTTAAGCGCCTGATGAAGTCACTGGAACAGGAAATACGAATCCTCGAATCCAGAATGACGGATCCACCGATGGGTTTGCCTCAGCGAGCCCCCACGACTTGGGGTGATTTCTGGCGCACCTGACAGCCCGCGCCAACTGGCAAATTCATCCAAGCCAAGGGATCCGATAACCAAAATAGGCCATCCCGTCACTGCAGATCTCTTCAAAGGTGCCTTTTTGTTCAGCCGTCCAGTTGCGGCATCGATCAATTCGATTTTTCAACTGGCCAGGTTGAGTTAACGGTTCATCTGATTGGCCGGTGGTGTTAATCAGGTTTTGCGACACAAACTCGTGGCAACGGTCGGAATAATCCAAGCCGATCCATTGCTGGATTGCCTGGAACAGTTCGCCTGCACCATCACCCAGCAACTGTTCATGCCGCACGAGCATAAAATACGGCTGACCTTCTGCCCACTCGACAACATCGACCGACCGGGCCCAAGCCTCGCAGTGATCTTCAAACGACCATGCCCCAATGTGCCGATGAATCATCCGTGAGGAAACCACTTCGACACCGTTGCGCACGATGTTAAGCAGTTTCACCCGGGGCAACAGTTGCGTCAGTTGTTCAAACACCTCGTGTTTGAGCGAAGAAAAGGTCGACACGGCCTGCGGCAGTTTTGCAGGCCAGACTTTGTCCGGGAAAAGTATCTTAAAGGTGGCCTCACGAAACGACTCGACAAACTGTTCCGGCGAAACCAAACATTGTCGCATCCGACTTTGGTTATCGACGTTGGCTGCCAGCAGATCCAGCACATCCCTCACCCAGGTATTCTCCATACCATTGGAAAAAACATCGGGATGAGCTGCCATGGCTTGCGTCAGGACCGTTGTTCCGGAGCGGGCTTGGCCCGAAACCAGCACAAAGGGCAGATCGATCAGTTGCTCAATGCGGGTCAATTCCATGTTTTCATATCGGCCAGTCGTTCAACCACCGATGTTGTTATCTTGGTGAATGGGTAAACCTGCCGGTCGTTTGTGACACGACACCAGGATGGGCCTGCAAATAACAAGACACTGGCCCTGCTTCATTGCTTCTGAATTCGATAAAGCGATTTTCGCGTGCGAATCAACAATTGTTCACCCACGGCCGCGGGTGTCGCCATGATGTCGCTATCCATCTGGTTGGTTGCCACCAACTCAAACGTTGATTGGGGTCGCATGACAAAAACCTCTCCGTCTCGGTTGCCCACATAAACCTTTCCATCGGCCAGGATCGGTGACGATGCGAAACCGCCGCCCAAACGTTCCTGCCATTGTTTCTCACCCGTCTTCGCATCCAGGCAAGTCGCAATTCCCCGGTCACTGACCATCAACAAACGGCCGTCGGCCAGGATCGGTGTTGGCATCGTGGGGACCTGGCTTTCATACCGCCAGACAACATCTTCCAGGTCGGGGCCCGACGCTTCATCCAACCGAATGGCAAACAGTGACGACTTGGCAAACCCCGTGCAGAGGTACAACATTCCATCCTGGTAAACCGGGCGGGGCACATTGGAAAACCCCAACTTGCCGTAAGACATTTTCCATAACTCTTTCCCTGTTTCCGGTTGGTAGCCGTACAACCAATCCGCGCCGGCAGAAACCAACTGGTCGGCGCCACCGATGGAAACCACGATCGGCGTACTGAACGCTTTGCGCAGACTGTCCTGGGAATGCAAATCGCCGGATCGAGGCGTTTTCCAGACCACCTTGCCTGTCCGTTTGTCCATCGCCACAACAAACTGATCATCGATACCATCGCAGTTAAATATCAACAAATCATTCCACAGGATGGGGGACGATCCCGGACCCGTTTCATGGTCCAGTTCCAGTTCGCGGTTGGACCACTTCACCTTTTGCGATTTACGATCGATGCACCAGGTACCAAACGTTCCAAAACAGCAATAAACGCAGTCTTCATCCAGTACGGGGGTCGGAGACGAGAAACTGTTCAGGCTGTGAATCAGCGGCGGATCCGATGTTTCACTCAACTTCAATGATTTCTCGATCTCACCTGTCTTGGCGTCAAAACAGAGCGCCAGCAATTCGAAACTCTCGACGGGTGCCAAGCCTTGAATCTTGGCGGATTTCATTTTCTCTTTACGTTCTGCGGGACTCAACTCGGTCTCGACAGCAGACGTCAACCAAATCTGGCCACCCTCGACCACCGGCGACGACCATCCGCGCCCGGGTACGTCTGTTTTCCAAACTACGTTCTTTTCCTCGCTCCATGTCGTCGGCAAATTGGTCGCCGTCGAAATGCCCGTGCCACCCGGCCCACGAAACTCGGTCCAATCCTGCCCGAAACCGGGTGAGCTCCCGACCACGGCCAAGACAGGCAAGACGATTGATAACCAACGGAACGACAGTCGGAACGACAACATTTTAAACTTTCTTTGCAACAAACCAGTTGGCAACCAGGCACCTGACACCGGCAACTCTAACCAACATCCTATTTCACATCACGGATGTACAACCCCACGGTCGGTTCCGCGTCATTCGTCTTTTTCCCGTAATTGGCGTTTACCTGTGTTGCCAACTTTTGGGTTTCCTTGTCGACCGTTTCCTTCATCAAATTGACCACGAGATCTCCATTTGACTTGCGCAGACCGTAGATTATATCTTGCCGCTGGAAAGGCTTCATGTCCGGTCGCTTTTGCTTCAGCTCCTGGTTGACCGCGTCCAATATTTTCTTGACGGCCGCATCATTGCCAATCTGGACCAGTGCGTATTCTAGCTTTAAACGCTTTTCGATTGCCAGCAGGCGTCGCAAAACGGGTATCCCGGGATACTGGTCGACATTAAACATCAAGGCGTAAACCTCGACCGTATGACTGCCTCGCTTAAGGTTCACTGTGAACTTGCTGGTCAACGCATCGGCGATCCTGATACGGTTACCCGCATTTTCCATCTCTGCCTTGATCGAGGCAGTGTCCGCTTGGTAGAAATCGTTTTGTTTCACGACGAAGTCAAGCAGTTGATACAGTTGCTCCCGGGTCAGCTTCCCTTCCCGCGGCACAATCCCCGGTCGATCGGAGCCGCTGCGAATCGTGCCGTCCGGCAGAACCGTCAGCAACGGCGTTGGTTTCCAGTCCGCGGGTGGTGGGACCCGTAAACCACCAAACCGATCGAACGTAATTAACGGCTCCGACTGGTCGGTTTCGAACGCCAAACCGGGTGAATTCGCCAGTTCATCCAGACTGTCCTGTCCGATCAATGGAGATCCCAACGCGGATAGAAAAAGCACGATCACCGAGAAATTACGCATCCAATCACCTCCTGAACCCTGAACAAGAACAGGTGATTTTTAACAGGAAGGTGCTCGCTGTCAAACAGTGCCAACAAAACCAGGCGGCTGGCGCGAGGCTAAGCAGCCAGATTTTGGAACACCAGACCCAACTCGCATCGCGCTAATTTCGGATTTTTTGATTCGGTCCGGCCGCCATACCGGATTGCTTGATCAACCGTTGGATTTCGCGGTCGAGTTCCTCGATCGGCACATTGCTCTCAACCAGATTTCCCCGCTGATCCACCAGCAGGTTCATGGGCAAGGTCGTGACTCCTAACTGGATAGCCAACGGGCTTTTTTCGACTCCTCCCGGAGCATTCAGTTGTATCCAGGACAGCGAACGGTTTTTGGCCAGGTATTGGGCCAGTTTTTCCTTGTCGGAATCCAAATTGGCTCCCACGATAACCACCTTGGAACGATATTTTGAGTTCAATTTCTCCAGTTCCTCAAAGCCTTCGATGCAGGCATCGCACCAGGTTTCCCAATAATGAATCACGACGATTTTGCCACGCGCTGCCTTGAGATCGAATTTTCGGCCCCTAACGTCCTGACCCACAAACGCGATCGGCTTACCTTGCGCCGTCAACCGGGCAATGGCTCCTGTGGCCCGTCTGCCGGCCATCGTATCGCCAAATTTTTCCTTGATTTTACGGTACCATTCCACCGCCTGTTCGGAATTGCCCCGGTCGGATACTTCACTGTACAGAGCCAGTTGCAACATGCCTTCGGCAGAGAATTCACTGTCCGGAAACTTGTCGACAAACTGTTCCAGCTCCTCGATATAGACGTCATTCGCCTCACCACGCTGTTTGGAATTACCATCCTGAATCGCTTTTGAAAATTTGGCATTGATAATCCGCCATCGCGGATAGTCGGTATCCAACTCTAAACCTTCCTCTTTCAGGCGTTGGACGTTTTCAGCCAACACTTCCAAACCTTCGTCGAAACGGTCCGCTTGGTAGGAACCGGAAAGGGTATCGGCCATTTGACGAATCCAGTTGGTCTGGTCTTCACCACGGCTGCTCAAGGCCAACTGCAATAGAATCTCGGCCCTCTTCTTTTCCAGTCGACTGATGTCTGCACTGGTATTGGCCTCCGCCAATTGCTTTTCCAGTTGGTCATACTCACCGAAAAGTTTCGACATGACCTGGTTGTCAGTCGGATCCGCGGCCGCCGTCAACAAGGGCGAAGAGGATTCACTGGGATAAAACAAGCCACCATTACGGACCACCGAGCTTTCCTCAACGATCTGAGGCAATTCCGTAATTTTCCAATTGTCACCAATTCGCGCGATCGTACCCAGGGAGAGCTGTCCGTACTTTTCACCGGTCTGGAAAACGGCCGAAGCGTGATCATAAACAACAAGATCTTTTTCAATCCCGGATTGCCCGCGGGGAACGAGACTGGGCCGACTACTTCCGAAATGGACCCATTTTGATTTCGAGTTAATCTGCTTCTGTTCCGCCGACAGTTGCTTGAACTTGGCAGGCAGATCCTTGAGATTCCCGGTCAACACCTGGTTCATCACCGGACCGAGCTCCATCGACTCCAACTCCTTGGAATCAGGCAGCAGTAATTCATAACGTCTCACATCTCGGTTCTGAACCGCATTGAAAACTTCTTCAGCGGCTTCTTCCGCCGAAATCATCTTCCATTGGTCAATCTCACCGTCCTGGTCACGATCCAACCCCCACCGCGTACCGGCCGTTCCCAGCCAACGATATTGATCGGTTCGTTTGTCATAGTTGGAATCGATGTCCCGGTAGACTTCCACACCGTCTTTGAAGTAGGACCATTGATCCAAACTTCCATCCTTGTTGGTGTCAAAAAACTGCCTGAGAATTCGGCCCGCTCCGTCGTAGACGACATACCCAGGTTGTTTGAAACGTTTCGACGATTTCTCGATTTTACAGGATTCCAATTCGCCGTCAGTTGGCGAGTCGCAATCGATACCGGGTTGCCGCGGCTGGATCTTCAACGCCTGTTCAACCGTCGGTCCCTGGGCCAGCGTCAAATTGGTCCCTGCCAGTAACAGGGTGAAAAATACGGAAAACAACCATACGCTTGGGATCAAAATGGAACGTTTTAGATACATGAGACATTTCCACGACAGGTTCATTCTTGACAACCGGTTACCGAACGGGTGGACACGATTCCAGCAGGACAACTTAATCCAATTTGGCGGGAGTGGACCCGCCTGTCCGGCTTTTGGTCCGAGTCGGCCCCTGTTCAGTTAAATCGGAAAACTGGCACGGTATTGGCTTGTTTTTTTTGGAAACCTCACTCGATCGGCAGCTTGCATGCAGTTTTATGGTTAACTTTGCCGATTGGACAAAAAGTGTTTCCAAATTCCGTCAGGATAGTGATCTCAGCCTGCCCTCATTCCATGTAAATCGATATCAAAAGTGCTGAAACACGGTTTGACAGATAGACGGCAAACCATAAAATACGGCGTTTTCCACAAGCAAACACCGTAATACAGTAAAAACAGGGGCGTATAGCTCAGTTGGTTAGAGCGCATCGCTGATAACGATGAGGTCCCAAGTTCGAATCTTGGTACGCCCATTCGGCCCAGGGGGCCATCCATTCCGAGCTTGACCCGCTGGTTCGAAATGGTACAAGACACCCAACACGGGGACGTAGCTCAATTGGGAGAGCGCCTGCCTTGCACGCAGGAGGTTGACGGTTCGAGCCCGTTCGTCTCCATTTTTTTCTTTTTCAAAAGGCCGAGAAAAAAGACCTTTTTCGACCGTTCGACGTTCGGACGCGCGGCATAACCGTCGCCCGGTTTTGTTATCCAGTAACAAAACGGGGCGGATTCCGAGTTATGAGGACCGCCGTCATGAAATGTCATTCCCCAAAATCAGCCTGCACAAGCCATCGGGTAGAGCCCGGGTCTGGATCAGGGAACTGGCCCAACACGTCTATCTGGGCCGTTACGGATCAGCAGAGGGCCACCGGCAATACGACCAGCTGATGCGGCTGAACAAAATGGGCCGTGTTAATTACTGGATAACCGGATGCTGGCTTCAGACGTTAGCTGGCGCTGATGTTTCAGTATCGCAGCTTTGCAACGTGTTCATCAAGTCATCAGGCAATACAACCGGATTCGCCAGATTGCTAACGGCCAATCGCAATTAACCGTGTCGGCGTGCGGACGAATAAACTGCCGTCTCCCACGGCCGGAGTCGCGTGGCTCGATTCGCCAATTGGGTTGCGAGCGATCAGTTCGTATTTGTCACCGGTGCCAATCACAACCATCTGGCCATCCATCGAATGGTTATACAGCAAGCCATTGATACAAACGGGCGAGCTGAAATAGTTGCCGCCGACCCGGGCCTGCCACAACTGCTTTCCGGATTTGGCATCGGCGCAAACGACAATGCCCTGGTCGGTCCACAAAAACAGCCGTCCGTCGTAGACAATCAACGACGGTACGTGAGGCGACTTGCTGTTTCGGAAACGGTAGGCCTCGGTCGCTTTGGATTTTGTTTCCGACGTTTCAATTCTGACCGCCACGGCATTTTTCTCGCCGCCAAGTCCGCCGCTGTTGGCGAGAATCATATCGCCGAACTGGATGGGTGAACCGACGGCCCGCTGAGAATGCGTTCCAAACACATCAACGTGCCACAGCTGGGTGCCGGACTTCGGATCGATTCCAACGATTCCTTCAAAGCAGTGCGAAAATACAAGCTGTTCCGGCCCGGCAGTCGGGCGAAACACACACGGCGTCGCATAACACGCTCGTTTGCCTTGGCGAGGTTTCTTCCAGACTTCCTTTCCCGTCCGCCGATCAATCGCAACAAGAAAACTGGGCGACTTATGGTCGTTGCAGACCACAACCAGGTCGCCAAAAACGATGGGCGACGTGCCGCCACCCTGTCCGTGTAAGTACGGGCCCAATTCGTAGGTCCACTTCTGTTGACCATCGTGGTCGAAAGCGATCAACGGTGAACCGGCTTTCGATTGGAAGAGCACATAAACATGGTCCGCATCGACAGCCGGAGTGCTCGAAGCCTGAGAGTTATTCTTGTGAGCTTTGTAGGATTTGTAGTCGACTTGTTTTTTCCAGATCTCCGCACCATCGTCGGTGCTATAGCAACTAACAAAACGTTTGCCGGCCGTTTTGTCGGCGCTGGTCACGAAGGTCGCCGTGCCACTGACCGTC
>JABACA010000250.1 GCA_014237975.1 Mariniblastus sp.
TTTTCTTGAACGAGTATTCCAGCCAGCACGCCTGCGGAAACAAGGCTGCCCCATCCCCAAGTGGATCGGGTCGGCGACGTATCCTATCGCTTGTCGTCTGACTGTGGGTCTTCCTTTTTCCTGTGGTCCTGCTTTTCGGTGGCCGCCTTCTGGGCGGCGAGCAGGTCGGCGAGGCTTCGCTGCGAAACCAAGGTCTGCGGATGTTCGTCACCTAGCGTGCGACGGCGAACTTCCAGCGCTTCGCGGTAGAACGACTCGGCCTTGTCGTACTTGCCCTGTTCACAAAGGAGTTTCCCCACGGCGGTTAAAGAGACCAGCGTGTAGGCATGCTCGTCGCCGAGCAAGCGGCGTTGTCCCTGGAGCGCTTCGCGGTAGCACGTCTCCGCCTCATCGAACTTCTCCTTCTTGTAGAGCAGTTTGCCCAGGTGGCTGATCGAGGTCAGTGTATGTTGATGCTCGATGCCCAGCTTATCGCGGCAACCGGCCACTGCCTCGCGCAAGTGTAATTCGGCCTCCTCCAGCTTATCCTGAGCCATCAGCAAGGTGCCCATATTGGTGATCGAAACCAAGGTTTCCCAGTGCTTGTCGCCCAGCACGCGCCGTTTTAAATCCAGGACCTCGCGGTAGAGCGTCTCCGCCTCATTCGTTTTCCCTAGTCGTTTGAGACAAAGGCCCAGGTTGTTGATCGACCGCATCGTATACTCGTGATCGTCACCGAGCAAGCGACGCTGCCCCTTCAACGCTTCGCGGTACAACGGTTCGGCCTGTCTCCACCGACCCTGCGACGAGCGCAAGGTCCCCATGTTGTGAATCGAGGTCAGGGTGCCAACTTGATCGTTACCCAACACGCGCCGTCGGCCATCCAGCGCCTCGCGATAGAGTGGCTCCGCCTCATCGAGCCGATTTTGGTAATGGAGCAACAAGCCCATATGGTTGATTGACAACAGGGTAACGGGATGCTCATCACCGAGCTGGCGGCGTCTCCCTTCCATCGCTTTGCGAAGCAGCAATTCCGCCTCATCGAGTTTACCCTGCTGCTTGAGCAAGTACCCCAAGTCATGGATCAAGTTCAGGGTGGCTGGGTGATCGTCCCCTAACAGTTCCCGCTGGAGCGCCAGCGCGCGCTCCAGGTGCGGAAAAGCCTTCTTTTGTTCGCCCAGAATTCGGTAGGAATTGCCCAAGGTTTGCCGCACTTTGGCCTCCACCTCCGGTTGCTCGCCGAACTTGCCCTCGAGCTTGTTCGCCGCCTCGTCGAGGAGTTTGCTCATGTACTCGCCTTTGCCTTGGCGCCGCATTTCCCTCAACGTCTCTTCCCCCAGCAGGTCGTTATTGAGGAACTTGAGCGTCTCCTGCGCTACGTCCGCCTTGGCTTCGGCAATCGTCCGTTGGTCGTCGGCCTCATCCCGCTGCCGACCCGTTTCGATCGCGAAATTGATCGAGACGACCGTGGCAATGATCAAGGCCGCGGCGACCACCGCCGTCGAGATGGCCGTCGTCTTGTTTTTTCGAACCCAGCGACCCAGCTGTTCCAAACGAGTCGGTGGTCGGGCCAAAATCGGTTCGTCCGACAGGTAGCGTCGTAAATCTTCGGCCAACGCGTCGGCCGACACGTAACGTTTGGCCGGGTCCTTTTGCAAACACTTCAGGCAGATCGTCTCCAGGTCGCGCGGAATGCTCGCATTCATTTGTGAAATGGGTACTGGCTCCTGCTCCAGCACCTGGCTGACCGTCTCCAACGCCGTGGCCGCCTGGAACGGGGGGCGACCCGTTAACAAGGCGTAGAGAATCGCGCCGAGTGCGTAGACATCCGAACGTTGGTCGACCTGTTCACCCGAACCGGCCGCCTGTTCGGGTGGCATGTAACTGGGCGTGCCCAGAATCTGACCCTGGACCGTCAACTCCGAGTCGTTCGTCTGCTGCTTGGCCACACCAAAGTCGGTCACCTTCGGTTCACCCGCCTGATCCAGCAACACGTTGCTCGGCTTCAGGTCGCGGTGAATGACTCCTTGGGCGTTGGCATAGCCGACCGCCTGGGCGATCTTGATCATCATCGCCGCGGACGCTTCCGGTTCCATCGGTCGTTCGCGAATCCGCTTCGCCAGATCGTCTCCCTCGATATAGGCCATTGAGAAGTAGTACTGACCGTCGACCTGGCCAAAGTCGTAGACCGGCACGATACCCGGGTGATCCAGTTGGGCCGCAGCTTCCGCCTCGATCTGGAATCGCTTCAGATCATCGGCACGGGCCAATTGGCCCGACAGGATCTTTTTCAAGGCGACCGTTCGTTTGAGGCTGATTTGTCTAGCCCGGTAGACCACGCCCATCCCGCCCCGGGCGATCTCGTCGAGAATCTCGTAGTCGCCAAACAGCCGGGATGCCAGGTCAGCGCCGCTTGCTACGGTGGCGCTTGTTTGCGTCGACTGGTGTTGGGTAACCACCGGGGAGTCCGGATGCGGTTGTTCGGTACTGGGCCCTGCTGTCTCCAGATCCTGAGGGCCTACCTGGTCGGGCGCACGCCGTTCGTCTGGATTGGGCATAATCGGGTCGCCTTAACGAAGGATGAGTCGGCAAGCATCGAGCCGCTGTAAGATTCCCAAAACGGTTAGCCCGCGACAAGTATTAATTGGAGGTTTTCAAAATATATTAGCATTTAACCAACTGCCGACCAGTTCCCCAACGGACGACCGCGTTGGTCTGGTTGATGCGGGCCGGGTTCGTTATCACGGCAGGTACGCCACGCCACGGCCAACTCGCCCTGCCTTCCCCAGCATAATGTTTTTTTTTCGAAGGCGGACGGATGGTCCACGAGAATCAACGGGAAAGAAATCACACCGCGAAGTTTTGACAGAACCATCAAACTGTGGAATGTGTGAGATTACCTGAACGCGCTCAATCGCATCAAGCAAAAGTAGGCCGAGTCGTCCGATTTCTCATCTTCTTTATTTTCGGCCGCCTGCTTGGCCGCGCGATACCGATCGAGCGCCTCGGGAGTGACGCCCTTCCCCTGTTTCCCGTCAGCGAGTTCAACCGCCGTTTCCTGCCACTTGATCGCGTCGTCCAATTCACCTCGCTCGAAATGCACTCGGGCCAGGGTGTCGAGATACATCGGAACCTGGTAATCGGTCAACTCACAGCTGCGCTGTGACGTCGCCAGGCAATCATCGGCAATCTGTTCAAAGTAGGCGGGCGGCAAACCGGCATCCGCCAGGTTCCATGCCGCGTTGTTCAACTCCATCGGTTCCCGGGAATTCTGCAGGACGAACTGGAGCGACTCCTGCAAATACGGCATCGCCTCCTCGTACTTGCCTTGCATGTCGAGCAGGCTGCCCATTGCGTTGATCGACGCCAGGGTATCTGGATGTTCATCACCGAGCGTGCGACGGCGCGTCTCCAGTGCCTCGGTATAGTA
>JABACA010000251.1 GCA_014237975.1 Mariniblastus sp.
CAACCACCGCAGTGGCTGGCCATCTGGCCCAATCGTACCGAGCAGGACGTTGTCGAGCTGGGCCACCGGGATCTGCCGGTCGCTCGCGTTTTCCAGGCGGAGATCGAAAAAGAATGGCTCCCCCGCCGGTTTTTTCTCCATCACGTCCGTCAATACGACCTTCAAAGGCGGCCCAACCGACGAGCCGACTTCTTTTTGAGCAGAATCACCACAACCGAGTGTGCAGGCAAGAGCGACGAGGACGACAAGACCGGAAAACACCTTCATGCAATTTCTCCTGTTCCAAAACGAGTGGACAATCGGCCCCGGCGCCGGCCCGGTATCTTTGCGGACGCTGACGAGGCCTGCCGGTCCGACGCCAACCAGCCGCCATGCGTTCCCACGTTCGCCGGATTTTTTGAGTATCTGGAAAGATCGGGGCAACCAGCCAGGAAATCTCTCCGCTCGCAACAGTTCATGGCCTCAATGCTCTTCAAAATAGGCGACCAGGTTTTTTGGTTAACTGGACGCGTGCGCTGCGGTTATTGCAGTGAACCGTCATTGACGTTTCGAGGCAATGGCCGGTGGAGTGTGTGGCTCTGCCGGCTTTTTTATGGTTCTAGGTACCACCGCGCACCAATCTTTTTAAAGACCGCCTCGTCCAATTCTGAAACGTCGTATATTTTGTACGTGGCCGTTTTTCCATCATCTGAGTAGGCAGGGGTCTTCCTGTCCATTTCCAACAAGGCAACTTTTACTACACGATAAACAAAGGGTTCAAGCTTGGCTGCCAATTGCTCGAGGGAGCCAGCTCGATCGACCTCTTTCTGTAGTGCTTCAGGCGGCATATAAGTCGTCAAGAAGGTTGTGACATCACCAGCGGAAATTAACTCCAAGGCGTGTTTCACTGCAGCTTCTGGTGTACTAGGTCGTTCACCCACCGTCTTTTCAACAGGGGGCTGTCCTGGACTGTTTTTTCTTTCAGCTTCACCATGATCGTGGTCACTGTGTTCGGCTTTATCTTCCGAATCAGGCAGTCGTGTAAAAATGGCTTCGCGGGAAAAAACAATCTTGCCATCAAGCTCGACCTGCGATGAAAAAAGGCTCTTGATCTTGCTGACCCTTTTAAATGTTGTGGTTTCCTTAGCGCCGTCGGGATAGGTTGTCTCTGCCCGGTAGGTCTTGGTTGCCGGATCGTATTGCTCTCGGGAAACAATCTCAGCAAGCCCTTCACCCTTCCTGCGCCAGATGAAGACGCCCGCCTGAGAGTCGTATTGCTTGTCCCCGACAAAAGGGACCCTCTTCCCGTTGATCAATGGACTAAACGTGACCACGATAGATTTGTCTTTTACCTTCCAGCGAGTCTCCATCGTATCCTCAAATGGTTCCACGTCGCCGCCCGCGGGCATGTTCTTTCCAGTAATTTTCCAACGCCCAATCTCATCCGCCAATAGGTCCGCAACTTCCTCTGCACTCAATTTTTTGAGACTTTGTTCTTGAACAACCTTTTCGGCATGGGGCTGTCCGGAACCGCTCTTTTTTTCCGCTTCGCTATGACCATCGTCTTGGCCACTTTTTTCACTCGTTTTTTGGCCCGCCTCATCCCATTGGACGATCGATACCATTTCGTCATCGCGAGAGGTTATTTCCTTGGCCTTTTGACCGTTTGCATGCCACACGGTGTAAACAAGATGAAAGCAACCATCCTGAAGGGTGCCGTCTCTCGTAATTCTGCCCTTCTCATCCCAGGTGAGCCCACGCTCTAATGTTCCAGCGTTGAAGATGTTTTCGCCCGACTTTTGACCGTCTTCGTACCAGGTCGAAGATAAACCATGGGCTACGCCTTGGTCGTTGTAGATGGATTCAATCTCTTTTTGGCCGCTGGGATACCAAGAGGTCGACACGCCGTACTCGGTGCCGTTCCGCCAGTTGGATTGACTGGCTTGCTTTCCATCTTCATGCCATTCCGACTGTAAACCATCGAGCGCCCCTTGCTCGTCGTAATTTCCCTCCCGTTCTTTCTGTCCGTTTTCAAACCAATAACTTTGTCGACCCGTTTGACCGTTCTCGTTGTAATTTTCTTCCAGCGCCTTGTGGCCGTTTTCATGCCAGGTGATATAAGGCCCATGCCAATTTCCATCTTTAAAATTCATTTCTTCCATCGGCTGTCCGTTCTCGTAGTAATAAAACTGCTTGCCGGTGAAAGGCTGGTCTGTGTTCACGTCATAAGCGAGGCCGTCACGAACATAATATTTCTCCGCGGCCGTAGCTATGACGCCAACAGAACTTTCAGTATGAACCTCGGAGCTTTGGTCATCGGACGAATGGCTGGAACAACCAGCTATCCACACAAGCAAGATGAGGGTCAGTATGTAACGAGTATTTCGATTCATCTCAGGTCTCCTTGATCAACAAAAGCGAGCCGAGGGCTTCGCCAGTTTTTCTTATTTCTGTTCCGCCTCTAATTCCATGGCTGTTTTGCCGCCGTGTTTTCGAAGCAGGCGAACGATTTCGCTGGTTATCGTTGCCCTGTCCAGCGGGGTTTCAGCGAGAAACTCAGAGGATGTCTTGGCATTAACATTGGCCCCTTTTTTTATGAGGACCTCTGCAATTTCCTGATCGTCTAAATGAACTGCCAGATGCAAAGGGGTCTCTCCCGAATCGTACTTCTCATTTACATTTGCCCCTTTTTCGATTAACAGCTCGACCATTTCTTTGTGACTGTTAAAAACGGCCTGATTTAAAATCGTCTCTCCTCCCGCATTTTTAGCACCCACATCTGCGCCTTTGGCCAAAAGCTGTTCGACAACTTTGATGTCTCCTTTGGCGACCGCCTCGAGTAGCTGTTCGTTGACTTCTGGTTGTCCCGCCGATTGACCAACATCATCAGCAGGAGCTTTCGTTTGCCGCTTCGGCGGCTCTTGCTTCTCGCACCCCCCCAATGCTACCGCGACTAATATGAAAAGAAGCGGAAACCAAGTTAGCTGGCGCATTGAACGTTCTCCTGTTGGGGCGGGGTGTTTTCACGATGGCCACGAATTGCGTAGACCATTCCCCCACCTTTGTATCAAAACCTTCAAGACGCCGGGGGGCTCTCTCTCCCTTTGCCTAATTTTTGCCTAATGGATTAGGCATTTCTTGTGATCGACTGGACTTGCTTGTCCAAGAGTGGCGATGGAAGACTAGGGGCGAGATCTGTTTCGGGCTGGTTTATTCCGCGTCATCGGGTCCTGGACTCGCGTTTTCGGTGACGCCGGCACGGTCGGTCAAACTGGAGAGCCAGCCCATGAAACAGATCCACAACATCAGCACCCATAAAATGCCATAAAAAGCGACGAAGATTGACAAC
>JABACA010000252.1 GCA_014237975.1 Mariniblastus sp.
AATACTGGCATCGTCATTTCCACGGTTTTTGCTAGAGTGATCGACACGGACAGAATTGACTTGCATTTATTTCTGGCAACGAACGTGTGCCGGCTCTCGGAATGAAACATGGAAATGCCCCTACGCCTGATTGGATTGCTGAGTGTATCGTTGTTTTGTTTCATCGGGCAGGATTCGAGTTTGGCACAAAGAGTGGTTACGTTGTCGCCCGCCAAGAGTTTTATGCCTCATGACATATCGGTTGCAATCAACCCGGGTAACCCCGGGAACATTTTGGTCCTCGCCAAGCGCGTAGCATTTAGAGGCAGTGGCCCATCAAGTCATCTGTTTTTTTCCAGCGATGCAGGAAGGACTTGGGCAGAAAACGATCTGTCTCAGTCGGGCCCCAACGGTTCCGGCAGTGGTTTTGTTGGGTTCGACGCTGATGGTGCAGCAATGCGGTGTTATTTGCCTTTGGATCAGCGGGTGTCATCCGAACAAAATCAGTTTGCCAATCGTGTTTTCATCAGGAGGTCTGTGATCGGCGATCACCAATGGGGACCACCCATGACGATTGTCGATCACCAGCAGTTGGGCCAGCCAGATGAGTGCAAGCCGTGGTTTGTTGTGGATCGAATGAAATCTTCGTCACACAAAAATAACATCTATGTTGCCTGGTCCCGCCACGATGCATTTGGCAGTGACAAACCGAGTGACCAATCGCAAATCATGTTCAGTGCTTCGTATGACGATGGTAAAAATTTCACAAATCCTGTGAGTGTTTCTGATCAGGGAGGTGATTGTAAAAACGATGACAACACGTTGCGAGGGGCTTTGCCCGTAACCAGTATCCGAGGTGAAGTCTATCTGGTCTGGTCGGGTCCGAGAGGTTTGCAGTTTGATGCTTCCACGGACGGAGGAAAGAGTTGGGGTAAAGACAGGGTCATTGCACAGAACCCGGGGGGATGGTGTAGCGAGGTGCCAGGTTTGATGCGCCACCATGGAATGCCGGTGTGTTGTGTTGATCGCAGCTTTTCTATTTTCAAAGACAGTATTTATGTTTGTTGGGTCGACGAACGCAATAAGGACAAGGACGTTTTTCTTATCACCTCGAGGGACCGGGGGAAAACATGGACCCAGATATTGAGAGTTAATAATGATGCAAAACGAAACGGCTCAGACCAATTTCTTTGCTGGATGGCGGTCGACCCGCTGGATGGTTCTGTAAATATCGTGTTCTATGACCGTAGCGGACTTCAGGATGGACAAACCGGGTTGACCTTGGCCAGGAGCGTCGACGGGGGTCGTTCATTTGATCAATTCCGTATCGATGTATTGCCATTCAAATGTAATGAACGTGTTTTTTTGGGTGATTACATTGGGATAGACGCGATCGGCGGGCGAGTTGTCGCCGCATTCCCACATTTTTCAGAACACGATCGGCTGGTGCTTTCTGCGGCAATCTTTGATTTTGTTCCGGGTGAAAACATACTGGTTCGATAACGGGTTCGTAACCAAATGGGTTGAAATCGGGGCGCCCGATCAACTTGCCGTCTTTGATCTCCCAGGTTATTGTCCTGGGATCCGATCGTTTTCGATCGAGCTTACGATCAAAGTCATCGAAGTAGACCAGGGTTTTTGCTTGAAACGATGGGACTTAAAGGACGGCGGATTAGCGGCATGCGTACAAAAACACGTTAACGAGTGATCTGTTTGTCATCTGTATTACGGATCACCTTTTATGTAATGCGCATCATTTCGTCCGAAACGCTTTGGAAATTACCAAAGCCTGAACAAATTCGCTGACGCTGTATTGTTTGGCTTTGGCGGCGGTTAGGATTTTGATGGCGACCTGAGTTGCCTTGTTCCAGCGAACTTCGGTCTGCCCTTGAGACGTAATGACATACATGCCGTCATTGTCCAATGGGCCAACGACTCCGGAGGCAGTCTCCTCTGCAGTCAGAGAGATACAAGTCGTGAACATCCAGAGCAAAGCAAATGATAATCGCATGATGGGTGTTTTCCCGCTTAATATCATCGTAGTTAAAGGTTGAATGTCTCGAAGCGGTGGACTATTTCTTGCGACGATTCACGATGCCCTCGAGTTTTTTTCGCTCTGCTTCAAGAACTTCGTCAGCAATCTTCGCAGGAACTACTTCGTCCATGTTTAATTTTTCGTCGGCGGGCAGATTCCGCAGTTTGATTGCTTGGTACCAGACCGGATCGCCGTGATCTTGCAATGAAAGATAGGCTCCCCGTGCCGATAGTTTGGCTCCGCGTTTTTCTAGCATGTCGACATTGAATGCCCATTTTGAGTCTGAATAGTCAAAGTGGATCACTTTTTTGCCGTTTAGCCAGTGCTGAATAATCGTGCCTTTACAGACGATTCGTCCTTCGTTCCACTCGCCGACGGGTTTTGTTGCGTCGTGCGATGGAGCCATGCAAAAGTAGAGCGATGCGGCACTGGTACGAGGATTCTTACCATCGGCATGAACGCTGTTGTCGAGAATCTGGTATTCGTACTGCCCCGGACGATAGTAGACACCACTGTTGCTACCTTTGGCGACCTTCCACTGGAATAGCAATTCAAAGTCGTCGGGAATTTTCTTTGCCTTGTAAACGAGACTGCCCCCTTGGCCCTCGCGAGTGATTACACCGTCTTCGACTTTCCAGTTGCCTTTGTGCTCCCAGTTAGGGCCGATGGTCTTGCCATCAAAGAGTGTTTCAAATCCAGCCACAGATTCTGCCTGTGTGAGTGAGTTTGGATTTTCTGCGATCGACCATTGACTGGTCGAGATAGCTAAAGAAAATACAACGACTGCCAGGACAAGTTGCTTGGTCATAATGATGAGTCTTTCGTAATGGAGTATGGATCAATTAAATACGACGTTATCCATCATCTTTTGGATTGAACGTATCTGGCCAACGGAGATTCGAGCACCTTTAATTAAGTTCGGTTGTAATAAAATGTGCTAGTGCTTTCAGCGTTTTAATCCTGAGCAACAAATATTTCTCAGTCCTGATTGCGGCGAGTTCCGATACTTGGGTTGTCTATTAATCGCATTTCCAGAGCCGGACGGAGTCAAACACGATCTGGCAATTAGGTCCACCCTTGAATGTAAATCTTGGTCCGAGCTTATCCTTTTCGTTGATGATGGTGACCGCCTCGTGTTTGTAGGTTTTGCTGTAGCCGTTGACGCCAATGGTGATCTCACCCTTCCTATATTCGATGATCAGGTCGATCCATTCCCCGAGCTTCATACCCGACTCCGGCTCGGCGAACGATGGGCCATTTGGCAGTTTGATCTGATGGCCACCTCCTTCGAGGTATCCG
>JABACA010000253.1 GCA_014237975.1 Mariniblastus sp.
CTCTCTTTTCGATCCACAGACGGGGATGACACTCAAACCATACTCAACAACCTGATCGAAACCTACAGGAACGAACTTGAAGACGAATACAACGACAAGAGCGACCAATTTGTTACGTTACTCAAAGATGTCAAACATCAGTTTGACACCAGCTACAAGAGAGTCGTTGAACAGATCCGATTGATGCGCAACCAGATCACGTCGCCAGTCGTCGCCGAGAACGGGCGCAACATTCATCAAGTCAGGATTCATGATCTTTCCGGCCGTATCGATTTACTGAAAATCGAACTAAATAACTATCTCGCGTCCAAGGATCGCATCCTGGAGGCACTCGAGAACGGCGAAGAGGCGATGAAGGAGCAGATCTGGATCCTTGCACAAAACAAAGATCTGTCGTTGAACAGCGGCAGCGAGCAGATGTTGCGCAGCGAATACGAACTGTCTCAAAAAACGGCTCAAGCAGAAATCGCCCTGAATGCTGCCAAGATGCGCCTGGGAACCAGTCATCCGACTGTAAAGAGTCTGGCAGCTCAAGCTGTCATGTGGCGACAGTTTGCCAGAGATTCTGCCTTGAGCTCGTCCTCGCTCAACAACGAACCGGATGATGTGATACTGAAACGTTACCTGATGGCAGTTGACCAGAGTATCTTCGACGTGAAATCCAATCTCGATGAAGCAACCAATGAGTTTAATTTTCACGTAGGCGAAGAAGAGAAACTGAGCAAAGTTCGTGAAGCAATCGACGATCTGACTCGGGAACGAGATTACATCGAGGGACTGCTAACCACCGCGCGAAACAAGATTGTAGAAATTGATGCGAGTGAGGATTTGAACGGGGGGAACAAGCAGGAAGGATTTACTTTCCGCAGTTTGCAAATCGCCAGTTATGGCGACGTCGTCTGGCCAATCCTCCCAGTTTCGCTGGGAATTGGTGGAATGATGGGCTTGTTGTTTGGGTTCGGTTTGGGATGCCTGGTAGATCTGGCGGACAAGACATTCCACAACCCCGACGAAATCGTAAAGCAATTGAATTTGCCGCTGATTGGTCACGTTCCGGTCATCAGCCAGAGTAAACGCTACCTGGTTGAAAACTCGGCTGTGGACCCGATCATCTGTAGCTACCATCGACCGAAATCTCAGACAGCGGAAGCGTTTCGGGCTGTTCGCACGGCGCTCTATTTTAACACCCAGGGGAAAGAGCACTCGGTCATACAGGTCACCAGTCCAACCCCAGGTGATGGAAAAACAACTCTGGCAGCCAACCTGGCAGTCTCCATCGCCCAGTCTGGTAAACGCTGTCTGTTGGTCGACGCCGATATGCGAAGGCCCCGACAGGCTTCGACGTTCGGTATTCAATCAGCAGAAGGTTTTTCAACCATCCTTAGCGGCCAATCGCATTGGCGGGATGTTGTTTTCGAATGCCAAGAAGTGGGTGGGCTCTCTATTTTGCCCTCGGGTGCAAAACCGAACAATCCGGCCGAACTGAGTACATTGCCTGCCGTCAAGGATTTGATTGAAGAACTGCGCGAAGAATATGATTTTGTGATTATTGATACGCCTCCACTTTTGGCAGTTACGGATCCGTGTCCCATTGCCGCGCGGGTCGACGGTGTCATCCTGACATTACGGATCAAGAAGAATGTTCGCATCAGTGCAGAACGCGCTTCTGAAATCCTGCGTAACCTGGGGGCCAATATCATCGGTCTCGTTGTCAATGGCGTGGGTGCTCAATCAGGATATGGCAGCCAATACACTTACGGTGCTTATCGGGCTGGCTATGCCTACAACGGCTACGGCTATGGCTATGGCTACGGTTATGGTTCCAAATACTATGACGAGCAAAAAACGGGCAATCGGGAGCCAGTTCGTAATATCGAAGCTGCCCCGACCAACGAAAACCAACAACCTCCAGTGGCTTAGTCAATTCTTTTGAATTGGCGAACCATGGGCGTCTTCAATCCTCCGAAGGCGCCCTTTTTTGTTTCCCGCAAATCACCAGGCCAGACGCATCATCGGTTTGTCTTTTACGATCAAACTGAGGTTGTGACTCCGGACCGCTCCAATCCTTTCCTGGCTCCAGCCCACACAACGAGGCCGTCACATGCGATGCGCCACAAACGATTTACAGTCCCTGATGTGACATTTTTGCTAGCGAACAGATCGGCCTATTGGGGCTTCTGCAAGTTTGCTAGAGTCCGCCGAACTTAAATTGGTAAGGGATCAGGATCGCCATGAAAAAACGTGACCTTCTATTTCTTAATTCAATATTAATCCTGGGCTTAACGCTGTTGTCAGCATGTGCTGAAGGACCATTATGGCGAACTGGAAATTATTCTCCCTGGGTTCGTGAACAATGGTTAGCCGAGGAACAAATTGCCGATACGCTGTTCAAACGCAAACGGGAAATGAATGAATCCGTGGCCAGGGTGCTAAATTCACCGGCTCAGGATCAGGACAAGGTCGCGATTCAGTTGTCAGAAATCGTCAGCCAAAACCAGGTCTTACTCCTCCGTTTGAATGCCGTCCGATTGCTGGGTGAGATGAACAGCCCGGAATCGATCGACGCACTCAAACAAGCTTCGATCGATCCGGATCCCGATATCCGTATTGCCGCCATACAAAGTTGGCAGAAGATGCCTGCCAGAGTCGCCATTGGGCAACTACAGGAAGTCATCGGTAGCGATACCAACACGGATGTCAGGCTGGCAGCAACCCGTGCACTTGGCAACTTCACGGGTGAACAGGCCGTTCGGGCCTTGGCGTTGGCACTCACCGATTCGGATCCTGCGCTGCAGGTTCGGGCCACCGAGTCATTAGGAAGTGTGACGGGCGAGGACATCGGCACTGACGTCGCCGCTTGGCAAGACTTCGTTCAACAATACGGTATCGATTTGCAGGAAAAACCTGCATCCCGAATCGTCGAGGCCAAGGACCAAGAGCTTCCATCCTGGCGGTAGGCTCCTCAAACGGTTGCCGGGGACCAGCAGCCGAATTGCTTTCGATGACCTGTGAAGGCACCTTTCAGCGTCTTGACGATCGTTTTGGCATGCTTGCCATTACGCCATCCAAAACGTAAATTAGTGTTCGAACGGCAATTCCACCTTTCGGTCTCTTTGTTTTTCTATGGCTTCCAGTTCGGATAAAGCGTTTTTCTGCAGCAATAATAGTGTCAATTGGACCCATCGCAAAACGGAACTCAAGGTCTGTGAATTTGAAT
>JABACA010000254.1 GCA_014237975.1 Mariniblastus sp.
TTTATACCTACTATTTTTCTTTCCAGGTTTTCTGGAGAAATACAATTCACATATTGGTTTTTGAATTCCTTTTTCCAGAAATCACAAGATTCACTTGATTTCGACGAAAACAAAGCAGAACATAAGTTTTAATCTCCGAAATTCATTGAATTTCGTGAGGCACTCTTACCAAGGTTACGGGAGAAACAAAATGATGGGACTCGGTTTTCTTGAGCTGCTGATTTTGGCAGTGATTGCCTTTGTTGTAATTATTGGAATTGCTGCGGTTATCTTCTTGGTGAAGAAGTCCGGCTAGCTATCAATGGGTGAAAACAGCCGGTTTTGGTTACGCATTGCCCGTTTGTATTCTGCTCAGGATTTTGTTAAAGGTTAGATGATCCCTTTGACCCGTTGAACTTGAAGCCCATGAGTTATTGTCGATTACCATCCAGGTTGTTGTTGCTTTTGGCCGCTGGCATTGTCAGCGGTTGGGCGGCGCCGTGCCAGGGATGGCAGTTGAATGAGGCCGAGTTTCGACGCTTGCACGACGAATTGAACCCGGCCGATGAATTGTGGAAGTCGATTCCCTGGCAGACCTCCCTGATCGCAGCGCAGAACCTGGCGGCAGCAGAGGGCAAGCCGATCTTTATCTGGGCCATGGATGGTCACCCGCTGGGATGTACGTGAAACAACGGCGTCATCGACCGTGCGTCGACGTTTGCCGATCCGGATGTCGTCCGCATGCTACAGGATCAGTTTGTACCGGTCGCCTTTGACCAGTGGTATCAACGGAAGCAAGAGGATGTGGAAGGCCGTTTCTATCAGAAGATTGCCAACCAGGGGCCGCGCAATGACATTAACCTGACCACGCAGGGGTTTTATATTGCGACTGCGAGCGGTCAGTTGTTGCACTTCAACAACAACCGGGGACCCGACCGGATCAAGAAGCTGATGCGCCAGGCGCTATCCGGCAAGCGGGATAAGGTGGCAGAGCCGATCGAGGCGAGTGATGTACTACCCGAGATCCCCGCGACTAAGCCGACGGGCGCGGTGGTCATTCAGGTCAACAGCAAGGTGCTGGGCGGCTATCAAGAGAGTGACCGCCCTTATCGTCGGATCATGCAGGACGCGATCGGTCGCGACAACCTGTGGATTTATGCCGCCGAGATCGAACAGCTGACCAAGGGTGACTTTCCCGAATCATTGGCAAAGAAACTGGTTCGCTTTCACGGCGTCGACAACACCCGAGGCGAAGCGCCGATGTGGTCCGACCAGCAGATCGAGTCCCTTGAGATTGAAATGGACACGGACGGCACGCTGCAGGGTAGCGTGAACCTGTCGACCGACGATGGTAAACGATCTTACCGCGCCGACATTCGGGGCCACGTGGAGCTGGACCAGGGAGCGCTGACCCGTTTTGATATCGTCTTGAAAGGCGATTTTGTCGGACACGGTCGTTATACGCCGCATGCCCCGCCTGGGGCATTTCCCCTGGCCGTCACGTTGCGGCTGGCTTCGGACAAAGATGTGGCCAGCCAGGTCAGGCCGCAGGCACTCAAAGCGGCGGGCACCCGTTATTTGCGAATGGGCGGACGTTAGGGTGGACGTTAGGGTGGACATCAGGAACCGCGCACCTACGGCGCTCCATTGAGCGAGTGCTGACCTATTTGGCTGCCGTGACCAACCTGGCAAGCGGCCGCAAGAGCGTTGGAGTAATCCGTTTCTTCATTGCTTGCCCTTCAGCTCCTCAAGCGTAAGCTTCCCATCCTTGTTCGCATCGCGGCGACTGAATTGCTGGTTCAGCGCGGGCACGTTGCGGCCTTTCGGGTTGCCGATGAATTCCTTGAGGGTAATCGATCCATCCTTGTTTGTGTCGCGTCGCCGCAGGAATTCCTCCGGGCTCGGCCGCTTGGGATTTGTTTTTTTTTCGGCAGGCTTCGCATTCGGCTTGTAGTTGGGATTTGGCTTCGGATAAAGGGCGCCCGTTTTCTTTACAAAGCTGTCGATCGAGCTTTGCAGCTCGTCGACTTTTTCCGGCATCTGGCCGGCCAGGTTGTGGGACTCGCCGATATCTTTCTTCAAGTCGTAAAGTTCGACCAGGTCCGGGTAACCCGGCAACCGTTCGAAGCGGCGGATCAACTTGTAGTCTCCCTGGCGGACAGAGACGGCCCCCTTGAGGTGCGGGAACCAGGTGAAGTACGCCTGTCGTTTGAGCTTGCCAGTCCCCTCCAGCACGGGGAGGATCGTTTCGCCGTCGATCGGGTGGCCTTTCGGCGCGGGAAGATTGAGAGCATCCAGCAGCGTGGGGTACAGGTCGATCGCCGCGACCACGGCATCACTGGTCGAGCCCTCCTCGATCTGTCCGGGCCAGCGTACCATCAGCGGCACACGTTGGCCTCCCTCGTAGATCCGCGCCTTGCCCTCGCGCAGCGGGGCGTTGTTGGTGGGTGGTTCGGGTCCGGCCCATCTCTGCCAGTCTTCGAAGCTGGCGTACTTCGGATGGCCCGGTTGGATATTGGCGAACCGGCGGTCGCCGGGCAGATTGCTGTGTACGTTGCCGCCGTTGTCCGAGTAGAAGATGAAAATCGTGTTCTCCGTCAGGCCGAGTTCGTCCAGTTTGGCCAACACGCGGCCCAGGCTCTCGTCCACGCTCTTGAGCATCGAGGCCATGATCGGGTTGCGCTGCTCGCCGCGAGGATCGGTCTTGTTGTCAAACTGCTTGGTGTATTCCTCCTTGTGTCCCCACGGCCCGTGAACGCCGTAGTGCCAAAGGTTGAGATAAAACGGCTTGTCCCGGTTCTCCTCGATAAAGGCGATCGCCTCGTCGGTCAGCCGGTCGGTGATATATTCTCCCTTCGGTCCATCGGTGATCGTGCCGCCGGGTCGCTTGGGACTCGGCTCGGCGTTCAACGTGACTCCGTAGGGAGAGAAGTAGTTCCCCGCCGGGGGACCGGGGCTCGGTTGAGCGTGAAAGGCGACCTGGAAGCCGTGCTTTTCGGGCCAGTGCTGCTGGGCCAGTCCCAAGTGCCACTTGCCGAAGTGCCCGGTCGTATAACCGGCTTCGGCGAGCACCTCGGGCAACGTGATCAAGTTGGGATCGAGGTAGTTCTTGCTGGCCGCATAGAGCAATGGCTTGTCCGCCGGCGCTCCTTGCGGGTAACGCGATTGGCCCACAGGGCGGGCCGCCTGGTGGCCGCTGGCCGTGGTGATGCCGTGCCTAGGCGGGTA
>JABACA010000255.1 GCA_014237975.1 Mariniblastus sp.
GGATATCGGGTTTGAAACGCACGCCTATCGACAGGCGGTCGATGAAGCGGTTAAGAAAGCGGTAGAAATAGATGTCTTGCGGAACAAGTTGGCTTGGTACTTTACCAATGAAGCCTATATCAATGATTTCACACTATATCGTACGGCGCGATCCAAGTATTTTAGCGGCAACTTCGAAACGGTGAGGGGCGACATGAAAGCCAACGCGATCGAGTTGTTTTATGCTCTGATGTACGATGACGACAGAATTATTTCACTCGGTACCGACAAGGGCATGCAGAGGTTCTTGGGGTTGTATCAGGAAGAATCGTCGGTGCAGGAATTTGCACAACGTATCGAGAGTGTTCAATCCCAGATGAGCCTTGTCAGGCGCGACGCGGGGTATTTCCTGGCCGAATGTCATGTTGACCAGGGAAATGTTGGAACAGCGATCAATTGGCTCGACCGATTACGTGCATCACCTGGCGATAACCGCTGGGATGACGGGATCAATTACTTGTTGGGTAGGTGTTATGAAGCTCGCAAGGAATTCGACGTTGCGATCGAGATTTACAGGAATGACCAGGAAAGTGTTCAGTTTTACGGTAACCTGCTGCGGGCTCGAATGCTGAAACAGTTGACCAATACGCTGTAGAGAATCAGCTTGCCCGGCGATTGCCGAGAGTGAGCCGGCTTTGCAAATGGTCCCTGAGCAGGTGGTCGAGTTGTCAGCAGGATAAAAAAAACCGCTCGCCAGTTGCCAGCGGTTGGCATGAATTTTCAGGTGGGAAATCCGCGCTTGACGGCGACTATTTCCAGGCAAAATCTTTGCCTGTCAATTGTTCAAAGGCTTCAATATATTTGCGCCGCGTATTGTCCACAATTTCCTGGGGTAGTTCTGGAGGTTCACTGTTCTTGTCCCAGTCAGTGGTATCCAGGTATTCGCGGACAAACTGTTTATCGTAACTGGGTTGGTTTTGTCCAGGTGTGTATGAATCTGCTGGCCAGAAACGTGAACTGTCCGGGGTAAGCACCTCGTCAATCAACATCAACTCGCCTTCATGCCAACCCCATTCGAATTTTGTATCGGCAAGGATGATTCCTTTACCCGCGGCGAACTGTTGGCCCCGGTTATAAACTTCCAGGCTTTTTTCTCGCAGTGTCTCGGCTGTATCCCGCCCGACAACATCGACCATTTCCTCGAAAGAGATATTTTCGTCATGTCCTTCTTCCGCCTTGGTGGAAGGAGTAAACAGAGCTTGGTCAAACTTGGCGCAGTTCTGTAAACCGGGTGAAAGTTCGATGCCGCAAACGCGGCCAGTTCGCTGATAGTCGCGCCAACCTGAGCCGACCAGGTAGCCGCGTACAACACACTCTATGGGGACGACTTCGCATTTGCGGACGATCATTGAACGACCGTCTAAGTCGGTAGGATCGAGACCCTCTGGGACTTGAATGGTTGAAATGTCAGTCGAAACAAGATGGTGTGGAATGTCCATGAAATCAAACCAAAACTGGCTGATTTGGGTCAGCACACGACCCTTGTCTGGAATTCGCGTTGGCAAAATCCAGTCAAAGGCACTGATTCGGTCACTGGCAACCATCAGGTAGGCATCACCCAAATCGTAGACATCTCTTACTTTTCCTTGTCGAACTAATGTTGCCACGCAAAATTCCTTGAAAAATATTGGTTGGAGATGGTTTGGCTGCCAACCGGATTCATTGAATCCAGTTCGCATAGTTCGAAATATAGGAAAACTCCAGATTTTTTGAAGTGCCCAAGTTGAATGCGGCGCGTTATTACCACGAAACTCCTTCCTTTTGATTTCCACATTGCGAAAATGTGGTACGGTAGAGCGGTTGCGGCTCGAGATTTTTTGGCAATCACGGGTCGGAACACGTTTTTTTGTGGGTTCGGGTACAGGTTAACTGATGGGACAGCATAGATTTCGCCTGCCAAGTTTCTGGGACCTGGAAAGACGACAGGCATCTTGTATTCATGTGGTTGGTCTAGACGGAATTCCATGGCCTTGCCGGGTGGATGTGACCGATGGGATCCTGACGATATCTCGCGGCCGAAATGAATCGGGTAAAGTTCATATCCCCTACCCTTTCCTTGAGCGAGGTGAGTTAGCCGTCTGTACCGGCACCTTGCCAGAGTCGGACCAGGCGTATGGCCTGATGACCGAGTTGGCTCGGGGAACTCTTAACCGCCTCAGGAATCAGCTGTCGATCTGGCAGGAGGGCGGCCTGAAAATACCTGACTCTTTAAAAGAACTTATCGAGGATTCGATTCGTGATTTGAGCGCGTCAATTGTCAGTGATGATTTGGCCACCAAAGACAACATGGCCCGCACATCCATCGAAACGGCTTTGGAGTGCATATTCCAGTTGTCGGTGACTTTTGGAGAACAGATATCTGCTTACCGCGTTTCTCAAAAGGAAATTTCCCCGTTCTGGCTGGCCGCTAATATCGGATCGAGAGGTTCTACTGAGGTAGTCGATCAGTCTCAGCAATTTGATTTGTTGGAAATCAGGGACGGGCAGTCAAAAGATGATCCGGACAAAGGTTTTTCCGGGACCAACAAGAAATTGATACTGGGTCCTTTGCTCGATGCCAGTGCGGGCGCTCTCATCTGGAGTGGCGACCCAACCGACGAATTTGAGAATCGCAAACGTAGCATTCTCCAAAAATGCCGAGAGCAACTGACCGACCTTCCTGGCAACACTGCGCTGGTCCATGCCGTAAGTGGTTTGAACGGGATAGGCCATCGTCATTTGAGTTTTCCGCAACAGCAGCAGTTGACGAACGAATTGTTCCAGCTCATCGAGGAAATGTCGATCGACGTACCGATTGTGGCCAGTTTTGATTTTCCATGGGCAGAGCGATTGGCTTGGTCGGTTGGCGGCATGCACCCGTTGCAGGTCGCCGATTCCTTGTTGCGACAAGCACTGCCTATCTCGTTCATCGGGTTGGACATTAATCTTGATTATTGGCCGGCCGGCTCGGTGGCTCGGGACCCCTTGCAGTGGATTGACTTGGTGGATGTTTGGGCTCAATTGGGGTTGCCGCTGATGATTTGCCTGAGGACTCCTCTACTGCCCGATTTGGGTGACACAGAACAGGTGAAGGAGAAGGCGGTCAATGTGGTGCGTG
>JABACA010000256.1 GCA_014237975.1 Mariniblastus sp.
GGACCGTCGAGAAAACATTCTCGACGCCCGTTTCGTCTCGGGGTATTTTTCCGATTGATTGCTGGATCAGTTCCGGGTCGTCCGTTTCGTTTTCTAACATCGGATTGATGGTTTGACCGAACGCCCACACTTGCGTCAACAATGGACGGTCATCATGCTTCGAAAAGGACTCGTCACCGGAGGCTTTGAGCACACCCAGTTCGTGGTAGATTTTCTCGAACCGGTTCTGTATTTCTTCCCGCTGTCGCAACAAACTGGCAGACTGGTCAAACATCCAGACAACGGTCGTTTTTCGTTCCTGGAGGGACAACAGGATCTCTTCGGTAATTCGATCGACAGCTCCCGAGGCGCCCTTGACACTGTAGCCGGCTGCACCGGTCTGCGAGACCTCGGTCAGCACTTGGGCCGTGTCGGCAAAAAAATCGTCGTTCTTGGTAACGATTTCTCCGAGTTCTTCCATGACAGGAACATCAAAATCTTCGGATACTTCATTTTCAATCGCAACTTCCGGGGCTTCCGCGTTGGCAAGTTCGAATGCATCATCGTCCTTGGCCCCCAGTTCTTCCATTGTTTCCTCGTCAAAGGCAACTTCGGGGGGAAGTTCGACCAAGTCGATTGTTTCACTGGCGTCGACGACCAGTTTTAGATTCCGAGGTTCATCCGGAGTTATGATGATCTTTGCTAAAAGAACAAGCAGGATCAGGTGGAAGCCGACACTTACCACCCAAAAAGGAGCATCACCATCAATGGGAGTCTCCACTCGCCCCGTTTTTACTTGTAACCACCGTCGCAAACGTTTAAGCATTTCGCGGGTTCCTATTCCCTGGCTTGAGATCAAGCCACATTTCGAAACTGTCGTTGTCCCTGTACCGCGGCCTGGAAGCAATTCCGCAGCATTCAAAATTGAGGCAGTACTTATATTTTCGGACGAAAAAGGGCAAATGGCAACCCAAATCGTCCTCTTCTCCCTTCGTAAAGCCGATTTTTCAATGGATTCCACCTTGTTAATTCCGATTTTCACCAAATTTCGGCCCATTTGCTGGAAATTTGATTCCCCAATAAACATGTTATTTCCGGATTGTTCCCAAACGGAATTTGACCCAATTTTTTGGCTGTTCTACGATTTAACAAACGCACGCGATTTAAATGAAGGCGCAAATGATAATTTTACTTGCAAAACGCTACCAACTGTTGGCCACCGTGATCATGACGTTCTGGCTTTCAACGACTGTTCTCGTCGGACAAGAAAGTAAAAAGAAGGAAATAGAAAATCCGGAGACGGTTGTCCTGGTGACCAAAGACAATGTCGAATTGCGCGCCGAGTGGTTTCCGGGCAAACCTGACAAGACAACCGTTCCTGTCATCTTGATTCATGACTGGGCCGGCAATCGCAAGGACTTATACGCGTTGGCAGATTTTTTACATCGGGAAAAAGGATTTTCCGTGATTGTTCCGGACCTGCGAGGCCATGGTCAAAGTATTTCCCGCAAGAACAGCGATCAAGAAATTAAGGCCAAAGATTTTCGCAAGAATGACTTTATTGGAATTCTGGAAGACATTGAAGCCTGTAAACGTTTTCTGGTTGCCAAGAATAACCTGGGTGAGGTCAATATTGACTTGTTGGTGATTGGCGTGGTGGGCAAGATGTCTCCCTTTGCGGTTGACTATACTTTGCGCGATTGGCAATGGCCGCCGTTGGCGGGTGTCAAGCAAGGCCAGGATGTGAAAGCGGTTGTCATGATCTCTCCCGAGAAGAGGTTTAAGAGCGCTTCGATGACACCGGCTTTCCGAATCCCCCTGATCAGTGGGAAAAATGCAGAGCCAATCCCCATGTTTTTGACTTGGGGGAAGGGTCATTCTCTGACATCAAGAGAGGGTCAATCCATTTACTCGACCTTGATAGGCAGCCGGCGGGAAGATGCTGCCGCCATACCAGACGATGAGAAATGGAAACAGCTCACAGTGATCAAGCGTGAATATAATTCCAAATCGTCTGGCAAGCGTTTGGTAGAGGAAAAAAGCAAGCTGATTTCGGGCGATATCGGACTGTTCATCGAGAAAAAAGTGGCCGATCGTAAAGATGAGTTTCGCTGGCAGGATCGTAGCCGCAAATAAAATAACCGGCGTCAGGATACGGCCGGTTTCCAGGATCGCAGTCATGCGATTCGCGACGACGATTGGATCAGTTCTGAAAGATGGGAATCTTGATGGTCATGCCCGGTGGAAGCGTTGCAGGGTTGATCAGTTTGTCCTGGTTGGCAATGTAAATATCGAGGTAAAAATCGGGTCTGCCATAGTATTGATCCGAGAGTGATTGTAACGAATCCCCTGGTTTGGTTTTGTGGTCGAGGAAATTGGTGGTGGCCGGCTTGACCTGGTCACTCCGGTTGTGAACTCCTACCAGCTCACTTCGGGCTTGCTGATTTAAACCAAATGGAATGCCGGTTGCGCGACTAAACGGACGAGTGTTGCGTGTTGTCGGCGTTGCACGATCCATGCGGCTGGAGGGTGGCTGTACTGGCGTAATGGCATGACTGGGTGGGAGTTGGAGTTTGTTTGCGATCGCATTGGATTCGGGAGTGTCGCCTGTCTTACCCATTGGCCATGTTGGATCCCGTGCTGGCGGATCGGGGATTTTTAATAGCCTGGGGGGAGTTGTTTGTGCCACAAAAGACTCCGAATCGGTTTCCAGGATGGCTGTCTCAAGGTGTGAGAAATCCGGCTTGACGATTTCGTCGATCGGCGCCGGATTTTCTGTCGGGGTTGGTCTGTCCTGCCTGTTTTCGTCTGTTTGAGATTTGACGAATTGCTGGTCTCCCGATGGTAGTTGAAAGGGGGACTGCCCGTTTTCAATGGTTGGTAACTTGGGAGAATTGGAACCGGGCTGGTCCGTTTCCCGTTTTCCGAGAATGCGGTCACGCAATGAGGGCAGTTGTGAGTCGGCGTTGGCCTCTTCTGTTTCCAGATCGGTGGATGAATCACGGGTGTCATTCTGGACAATGTTGGCTCCACGATCTTCTTGATCTGGCCAATTGATATGCAGCAAGCCGTTAAACAGGACCGTGGCGCCTATCAACAGTATCCCAATAAGAATGTATTTGTAGTGAGTCAT
>JABACA010000257.1 GCA_014237975.1 Mariniblastus sp.
GTCCATTGCGACTTTCCACTGCTCGACCAATCACTGACTTGGATCCGGGAGAATAATTTACTGACTGGCAACCGGTTTTGCGAGCTGGGCAGCGGTTTTGGAGTGGCAGCCTTGTTGGCATCAAACCATGGAATGGAGTCCGTGGGAATCGAAATTGAATCCAGCCTGGTCGACCAATCCAGTAACCTGGCGGACGAGCTGGGTTTGCCAACACGGTTCTATTGCGGAAGTTTTGTACCGCGCGACATGGCAGGCCTGCTCGAGCTATCTTGCGAGGTAGAGCATGTGGCGACCGAGGAGGGCGACGTGTACGAAGAGATCGGCATGGAGCTGGACGAGTTTGATCTATTCTTCGCCTTTCCCTGGCCGGGTGAACACCCTTTCTTCGAAGCCGTATTTCAAGCGGGCGCGGCCGACCATGCTTTGCTTTTAAGTTATCGTGGCCGCAACGGCATGCATCTGCTTCGCAAGATATAAACGGTGACACGTTCGCTTCTTCGAGCGGGAAAATTCGTTCCGTGTCGAACCGGTCAACGGCCCGCCGTCATGGCTGGCTAGGCGATTAAGTCCTGGATAACGTGGCCATGTACGTCGGTCAAGCGAAAATCTCGGCCCTGGTATCGATACGTCAATCGGGTATGGTCGATCCCCAGCAGATGCAAGATGGTGGCGTTCAAATCGTGGACGTGCATCGTGCCGGGTGTCCAGTTCTCCTTGTTTGGCTGTGGGTTCAACGGGTTGCCTGATTCGTCGGCGATATTGTATCCAAATTCGTCGGTTTGCCCGTAGGTGATGCCCGCCTTGACGCCACCGCCGGCCATCCAAACGGTAAAGCAACGTGGATGGTGGTCGCGTCCGTACGTCTTTTCAGACAGGCCACCCTGGCAGTACGCCGTGCGACCAAATTCGCCGCCCCAAACCACCAGCGTGTCGTCCAGCATGCCGCGTTGTTTGAGATCTTTGATCAGCGCCGCACACGCTTGATCGATGTCCTTGCATTGCGATTCGTGTTCTCCCGGCAGATTGCCATGAGCATCCCAGCCGCGGTGAAAAATCTGAATGTTCCGCACGCCGCGTTCAGCCAATCGCCGTGCGTTCAAACAACAGGCGGCGAACGTGCCAGGTTTCTTGGCCGCTTCTCCATACAGTTCGAAGGTTTTTTCGTCTTCGGTAGTGAGGTCCATCAGTTCCGGCACCGAGGTCTGCATTCGATAGGCCATTTCGTGTTGCTTGATCCGGGCCAAGACCTCCGGGTCGGCAAATTTCCTGTGTTGTTCCTGGTTGATGGCGGCCAGCGCATCCAGTTGTGCCCGACGATCTGCCCGGGAAACACCATTGGGGTTGCTTAAATAAAGTACGGGATCGCCCTGGTTTTGCATCAGGATTCCCTGGTGTTCGGACGGCATAAAGCCGGTTCCCCACAGACGATTAAACAGACTTTGCTCGGGGAAACGGGTTTGCGCGTGCATCACCACGTAGCTCGGTAAATTTTCATTCATCGAACCAAGCCCGTAACTCAGCCAAGCTCCCAGGCTGGGTCGCCCCGGGATTTGACTTCCAGTCTGAATGTAAGTAATCGCCGGATCGTGATTAATGGCCTCGGTAAACGTGCTGTGAACGACGCACAGGTCTTTGACTACGGTCGATGTATGGGGCAATAACTCGCTGACAAACACACCCCGATCATGGTTGTCGTGCTTGGTGAATTTGTATTTACTGGGGCAAACCGGCAGCCCGTTTTTTTGATTGGACGTCATCCCGGTAATTCGTTGGCCATCTCGTACATGGTCGGGCAATTGTTGGCCGTACAGCTCCTTGAGTTTAGGTTTGTAGTCCCACATGTCGTGTTGGCTGGGACCGCCGCTCATAAACAGATAAATCACCCGTTTGGCTTTGGCCGTATGGTGCATGCCCTCGGCGGGATTGGCTGGCCCCGACGTCTCGTCACCCGATAGGGGTCGACCCAACAAGTTGGCCATGGCGACGGTGCCGAGACCGAGTGCGGTTCGACCAAAAAGTTGTCGCCGCGTGGTTAGCAGCTCAGTTTCTCGCATGGGATCGTTAGGCATGGTCGTTTTTTCAATCGTTAATAAAGCAGAATGGCGATATCACTGGCCAACAACGTGGTTGCCACCTGGGTCCAAGCGGCGTGCAGGGCGGCGTCCATTTTTTTGTCGCGCGGCGCATCGCCGTAGCTGAGCAGTTGTTCGGCGGCCGCCGTATCCTGGTTGAATCGAACCAGCATTGTTTTGAGCAGATTTTCGCAGGCGACTCGTTCGGTGTTCGATGGGGTTCGGCAAGCGAGCAGCCGGAACAACAAGTCGAGACGTGCCGAATCATCTTTTGCTTCGCGAATCAAACGCTCGGCCAGCATCCGGGCCATTTCAACGCGTTGTGTTTCATTCATCAGTGCCAGTGACTGCAGCGACGTATTGGTGGGCGAGCGGCGAACGCAACTCGACTCGCGACTCGGTGCGTCGAACAGCGTCATCATCGGGTGGGGACTGCTGCGTTTCCAATAAACGTACAGACTTCGACGATAGAGCCGTGGGCCGTTATCGCGAACATAGTTTTTGGTATTGCTTCCCGGGTGGGCCATCGCCAGCCACATGCCTGGCGGTTGGTAAGGTTTCACGCCCTCACCGCCCATGGTTGGGTCGAGCAATTGGCTGGCCCAGAGACCCAGATCTCGCAGAACTTCCGCATCGAGTCGGTAACTGGGCCCGCGTGCCAATAACAGGTTCTCGGGATCATCGATGCCCGTTCGCCAGGCGGAGCTTTGTTGAAAGGTCCGGCTGGTGACCAACAATTTCATCATTTGCTTGAGGTTCCACCCGCTTTCCTGCAAATCGACCGCCAACCACTCGAGCAATTCCGGATGCGTCGGTTGTTGCCCCTGGATGCCAAAATCTTCTGGTGTCCGCACCAACCCATGTCCGAAAACGCGTTGCCAGATTTGATTGACCATCACCCGGGAAGTCAAAGGATGTTGGCGGGAAGTGAGCCAGTGGGCCAACCCCAATCGGTTGCGGGGAGACCCAGCCGGGAACGGCCCCATGCCTTCGAGAATGCCGGGTTGCAGC
>JABACA010000258.1 GCA_014237975.1 Mariniblastus sp.
CGTCGTCGCGTTTGAATACCCGGACGATCCCTGTCCAGTCACTGCAGATCAGCTTGTTGGTTTCATTGCAAAACGTAACTGCTAATGCTTCGTCAGCCAAGGCTGGAAACTGGATAACCTGTTTTCCGTCCTGTTGCCAGAGCTTTGAAACCTTGTCTCGACCCGAGGAGACGAGATGGCCATCGCGGGTGAAATCGACGCTGGTTACACCGCTGCCATGCGCCCCCCAATTCTTGACTTGACCGCCATTTTCCATTTCCCATAAACGGATTGTTGTATCCTTGCTGGCGGATGCCAAGACATTGGCATCCCACCTCCAGCTGACGTCGGAAATCATCTGGCTGTGGGCTTTGAGCGTTAAATACTCATTTCCCGTTTCGGCCTCCCAAACATGTAGCCCGCCATTGCGATCGCCGGTCGCCAACAAAACACTATCCGGGCTGAATTCGATAGCGGTTACCCAATCCGTGTGTTTTTTTATTTCATACAACAATGATCCATCGGTGGTTGAGTATACGCGGATCATTTTTTGCGGACCACCCAGCGCGATCATTCGGTGGTTGGCACTCAAGTCGGCAGCCAGAATGTTATCAATTTCGTCACCGACTTGCATCACACGTTGGCCGGTGGCAACATCCCAAACATATACCTTGCCACCCGCGCCATGTTTTCCGCCGGCGGCCATCAGGAGTGATCCGTTTCGACTGAATTTCAAAACGGTCGCTTGCCCTTCCGGAAACGGCAAGATACCAATCAGTTGCTGATTGTTGTTGTTGAAAAGCAGGATCTGTTTTTGACCCGCAATCGCGGTCGTTGGACTCCACGGGCTGGTGGCCATTGCAGGTACGGCTGTTAGTTTGGCGGTCTTGAGCTGGGTTTCCTGAACCAGGCGCGGAAAGTTGGCGACGACTTCGGGCCGTTTTGTGGCGGAACCCGTCGTTGCCATGTCAAACTTGGGCTTTGATATGCGCGCTTTGCTGCCCTTGTTTTCCAAGGCTCCTGCATCAATCCATTTGGCAATCAGGGCGATCTGCTCGGCTGGCAGTTTGTTGTTTTCGCCAGGCGGCATGATCGGGGTTTCATCATGCGTAATAAGCATAAACAGGTAACTATCCTCGGCGGAACCGGGTTCAATCACGGCCCCCGAGGCGCCTCCCTGCATCATGTTCGTGTAATTGGAAAGATCTAAATCAGCCGACTTCTTGTCGGAGTTGTGGCAGTTCCCACAGCGCTGCATAAGCAGCGATTTGACCTGGTCGTCGAATGTGATTTTCGCTTCTTTCTTATCGTCCTCGGCCAACACGAGTGTTTGTGGACCTGCCAGCATCGCCGTGCTTGCGATGGCAAACAGCAGTTGCTTCACTTTAATGGTCATGGTTTTTTTCAACATGTGATTAAACCTTTTCGTGTATCCATTAGAGAACGGTCTCTTTTGAAAACTGCGCGTTCTACTAGTGATTGAAGACGAATTCCTGGGAATTCAAAACAGCCCAGAAAACGTCTTCCAGCGCGGATAATTTGTCCTCGTTTTCGCCGACTGCAGCAGAAAGGGATTGTTTTTCCGTTTCATTGGGCCGCCTTCCAAGACATCGCAGGTAAATCTCCTCGATGATTTCATCCGGTGTTTTCTTGTCGGTATTCAACAACCGGTCAATCACTTTTCCAGCTTGTATTTTGGCGTTGATCGTATCCCCATTGAGCAGGTGTAACGCCTGTCCCAAATTGGGCTCGGTCACGACCTCGCATGAACAGACAGATTCCCTTTTTGCCCTGCCAAACGTGGTTAAAAAGTAGGTGGATGTATTACCGTCAGCGATCTGAACGGCTCGAGCACCCAACGGTAATCCTCGGAATTTATTTTGCGTTTCCGTAATTTGGCTGATGATGTCCAGCAGTACTTCCGAGCGGATTCTGCGCAGGCTGGCGTGAGAGAAATTGGATTGGTCTGTCTCGTTGGTAGCATTGGCCTGCGTGCTGAGTTGATAGGTTCGAGAATTACATATATCACGAACCAGTTTCTTGAAATCGTAATTGTATTCAGTGAATTTGCCGCCCAGTTCATCAAGCAGAGCTTTATTTACGGGCGGGTTGCTTATTCGAACATCGTCGACTTCGTCGACAATGCCACGTCCGAAAAAATGCGCCCATACAATATTTGCGAGGTTCTTTGCAAAGAAAGGATTGTCCTTGGAGGCTAGCCACTGTGCCAAAACGGCGCGTCGATCCTTGCCCTTGGTTTCAGGAGCTTCTCCACCCAAAAATTTTGGGGCCATGGTTTGGTTGGTGACAGGATTCTTGGTTTCGCCACCCCCGCTGTTGAAGACGATTCTCTCCCTTGGATCAGCTCCCGCTTTGCGGCCAACTTGAGAGAAGAAGGCAACAAAGCCATAGTAATCGTCCATGGTCCATCGATCGAACGGATGGTTATGGCATTGGGCGCATTGAACCCGTGTTCCCATGAAAACCTGGGCTACGTTTTCGGCAATCTTTAACGTGTTCTGTTCATTCTGGTAGTAGTTTGTCGCCGCGTTACTAAAGGTGCCACCTTCGCTGCCAAGCAGGCTTTGAATCATTTGATCCACTGGAATATTGTTGGCAATTTGTGATTGCAGCCAATTGTAATAAAGCAACGTTGCCTTGTAGCTGACCTGATTGGTGGAACGAATTTGCAACAGCTCGGACCACTTCATGACCCATATTTCGACAAATTCTTTTCGTTCCAGAAGCTGGTCAATGAACTTGGCTCTTTTGTCTGCCGCCGTGTCGGATTCGAAGGCCACTATTTCTGCAGGGGTTGGCACGATTCCACAGATGTCGAGGGATACGCGCCGCATGAATTCCGAATCGGAACAAAGTTCAGATGGCTGAATCCGTAGTTTCTTCAGTTTGTTGTTAATCAAGGTGTCGATGTAATTGTTCTCGGGCGTTTCGGTCCATTGGAATTCAAGATCCTTGGGCAACACGATGAAATCGGAACCTACCGTATGTGTATCAAATCGAGCCATGACAAATGCCTCACCCCGGTTCTTGGCCGTTACCAGGCCCGACTGGTCGACGGAGATGGCATTGTCATT
>JABACA010000259.1 GCA_014237975.1 Mariniblastus sp.
CGGCGACTAGGAGGCGGGCCGCACGCCCGGGCCAAGGTGCGAGTAAATCATCGAAGTCGAAACGGCCTGCGATGTCTACCTGGACTCGATTGAGCAACGATGCGAAGAAGGCAGACGGCAACGCTTAAAGCTAGCCGACGATGCATGAAAACAGCCTCTCGGTAGTAAATCGATACACACGTTGCCCGATAACGACACAGATCACCGAACCGGAAAAAGTGATTATCGGTTCAAATTCCACACGCAAGACCCGCTGCGCGTGGATCGAATTGTTATCCTGCGCTCGTTCAATCGCTCGTTTCATCGTTCGTATGGCGATAGTTGCCGTCACGTGGAAAACCCAACACGTGGGTGACAAAGAAACCTGCAATCAAGCCAAGGGCATTTGCTGCGACCACGCAGATCGCAACGAATTTGACGAATTGATTCGAGGCAACGAACAATGCCAGTACAGCGCTGATGAACGCGGTGGCGAAAAGGATCGAACGCAAACTGAATTGCCTGTTTTTAATGCGTAATCCGATTGGTTTCTCTTTCACTTATGGAGCTTCAATACGCTTAGCCCAATCTCCACCGAATTAGCAGCCTAAGCTGGAAACAATCAATAACAGGAGGTCCGTATAAATAGACATTTGGCGTCCTCGTTATAACACACACCGGATTGTACACAAAAAAACAAAGTAATTCGAATCCGTTGCTACGTCGCTATATCCCCATAGTGTTTATCCTTGAAGTATTTGTTTTGAGGAACAGGTATGCGTTCATGTCGTGTACACCACGACACCTGTCTGGACGCGAAACCGTATTTAAGAGGCACTTCCACACGTCAAATAACGAGTTTGGTGGAGGGTTGTTTTGCGACTTTCGCCCTTAGAAAAGCGGTCCACTATCACTGACCTACGGCGGCCGACTCATTTAAAACGGGCCGTACGGGATGCCAGCCGATCGTCCCAATTACGTCAACACCGCGCTAAATGGATTATCGACAGTTGGGCAATTCGAAGCCAAACCGCCGAAGCGGACCACTCTGCGAAGAAACCGGGCCAGGAGAATTTTACATCGATAAATTCTGGAACTGGTACTCAACCGGCTGGTGCGAAAAGCGAAAGCAAATTTTTTCGTTGGCAATAGTAGTATGCGCATTTGCGAATCGGTAAAATGACCTGCATGAATACCAACGCCAAAGGGAGCAAAAATTACCTCGCAAGGGTGGCTCGGTGCGAAATCCTCCAACTCGAAATCGATGTTGGTGGTGGCCATGCAGCAGCCGCGGATCGGCGGCGGCCATTGGACTGTGAACCATCGGGCCGTTCAGGAGCGAACCCATGGTGAACGAGACGGAGACAATAGAGCAATCCAACACGACCAGAATCGGACTGGTTGGGATTACGCTTCTGGTCATCATCCTTGAATTCGCAGGGAGTGCGTTTGAGAGAACCGAACTCGCCCATAAGATCAATTTGTGGGCCAATGGTTTCATCGAACCAAATCAAATGGGCCTGTTCATACGCCATTTGTTGGCGTGGTGGACGCTTGCTCCGATGGTTCTTTTTGGCGTGGTTGCCATCGTAGTTCTCCGTTGTACACCTCGCCAGGTCTTTCTGCTCCCGGGGAATTCAACATGGTCGATTCCAAAAACGATGGTGATTCTTTTGGCGGTCGGAATCTGTGAGGTAGCAATCATTTTGACAACGCAGTGGTCCAATCTGACCTTTGCGCTGCATCTTGGTGACATGGCTGGTAATCTTTTCTCGAATGCATATGAAGAACTGTTGTATCGAAGCTTCATGTTGGGCATGTTGATTCGTTTTTCTGGTAGACCGTGGTATGCGATTTTTCTGACCAGCCTTTTATTCACCCTGGGGCACACCCAATACATGGGATGGATTTCACTTGGGTTTTTTGTCCTGGCAATTCCTTTTGGCTGGATCACGTGGAAGACGAAGTGGATTTTGTGGGCCTGGATTCTGCACATGCTGGTGGATTTGGCAGTGGATCCATTTTTCACCCAGGGGCATGTGGGGCGGGTCCTTGGCAGCGATTAGGTTCGTTTTTGGAAATAACGGCAGAACGTTTCAGATACTCTGTTCTTCTCCTTCCCGAAACAATTCTTAATGCAAATTGATTATCGAACTGGCGACAGACTCAATGCGATGGAAGAGCCCCGCGGTTTAACACGGACCAAATTTCTCGGGAAGACAAACCTGTTTCAACCAACCACGACCAGCATGTCGGCCACCAAACGCCGACAATCATTGACAAACATTGTGACGCCAACCTGAACATGGTTGTCAAAAAGGTGGCAGCACCTGGACTGCGAATCGCAAATGCGAATCAGGCAGATCGTCACGCAACCGACGGTCCAGATCACGCTGCCCGGGGACGATTCGAACGGCAATTTTAGCCAAAATTCAAGAAATGGCATCGACAACTTTAGGAACGGTTGTTGGCTTGAATTACAATCGTCGATGTCTTAACCACTTCCATGGACCCACACCGATGAAATATCTGCCTGCCCTCGCCGCCGTCTGCCTGCTGATCGTCCCGTCTGTTGTATTGGCACAACAGATTACACCCAACCCAAATCTGTCTGGCCATGAGATTTGGGTCGAGACGCCCCACATTACCAACGACACATCGTTTGTAAACAATGGCATGATTAACATCACATCTTCCGGTACCTTGACCAACAACAGCACAATGCGCAACTCGAATCAAGGTTACGTGCTTAACGATGGCCATCTGAACAACAAAGCGACATTGGGGAACTACGAGGGCTCCACTCTATACAACAAGTCTACGTTCGAGAATTTGCCGGGCGCCACGCTGACTAACGAAGGCAATATCGAAAATTCACGTTATATGGTCAACCGTGGAACGCTGAACAATACGGGGGTATGGGTTAATGGTTTATTGACCGGTGGCAAGTTGAATACCTTCGGCAGGCTGATCAACGCCGGCACCCTGACCAATACGGGCAAGGTGACCATCACCCAGGAAAACTCTACTGGTTGGACCCTGGCCAACATT
>JABACA010000025.1:0-16777 GCA_014237975.1 Mariniblastus sp.
ACTAGTTTTTCCGCCTCTGCAATCACGCGATTGTCTCGGAGTCTCGAGCTCATCCACAAGCGCGACTTTGGATTGCCGAATCCGTCGCCCGGTTTATCAGGTGTTGCGACCGCTCAATCGGTCCGTTTATACCTGGTTGCTTCCGGTAAGCGCTTCGCACAAATCCTGCGCGTTTTTAAACCGGGTTATGACGAGCAAGCGAGACGCCGGGCATTTCCTGAAAACTTCGGGTTCCACGGCGAACTGGCAATTGGAATTCCAAGGGGGCAAAATGGACCTGCCAACTGGAAAAGCCGGCGGTTTTGCCGGGTTCGGTAGTAAGTTCGGGAAATCGAACGTTTCTTAACCAACAAATTCAACTCTTATGGGTTTGGCTGGTCGCGACAACGTTTTGCTCAGGGTTTAAGATTTGAGCGAACGCTATCTCCAAAACAGTCAATTATTAGCAAAAGATATTATGCTCGAAACAAACAAACTCAAACCTAACACTTTCTTTGTTGAAGTGTCCGGATCTGGTCTTTCCGAAGTTGATGGTCTCTTCGTTCCTTCAACTTCACCTCCGGCCAAATCTGAGTCGGGAACCGTATCAAGTCTCGGCTACTGGAACGGCAAGATGGCATGGGATCGTGCCGATGGTAAATCTGACAGAAGCCCTTCTCTCTCATACTCAAACAGTTACAAGTCCTGGAGAATCTGCCGTCTAGATGGACATCTCGCATACGACATCACTTGCGAAGATGAGATGCCACCTACTGACAGAGAATGGCACGTCTACAAAAAAGGAGTCGCACCTGCCCCTAAGGTCGTACTCCACCACTACGACCCGAGACAACCCTGCCCCCAGCCCAACGTCGTCTTCGTTATCGGAGGACCCGGTAGCGGAAAAGGAACTATGTGTGAGCTCGCCGAATCTCAACTCGGCTGGACTCACTTATCCACTGGTGATCTCTGCCGCGCCGAGCTTCAGGCTGGAGGGCCGACCGCCGCCACCATCGAAGAGTTCATTACTGCTGGAAAGTTGGTACCCAACGAAATCGTTGTGACTCTGCTCAAGAACACAATGGAGACCGTTACCAGAACGACAGGAAAGAACAACTTCCTGCTTGATGGATTCCCCCGCTCCCTAAATAATTTGGAAGCATGGTACGAGATCTTCGGTCGAGAAACTGAGCTCCCTAAAATGTTGTACTTTGAGTGCCCCTACGCTGTTCTCGAAAAGCGTATCCTGGGCCGTGCCAAGTACTCAGGCAGAAGTGACGATAATGTTGAGAGCATGAAGCTGAGATTCGACACCTTCAAAGCTGAGACTTTACCCACCGTTGAGCTCTTCAAGAGCCAAAATAAGTGTGTTGAAGTCGACACCAGTCAAGACCGTCAGGCCGTCTATGCCCTGCTCGGAAGCAACCTCGCTGAGTTCACCGATGGGAAATTCGCTGCCAAACCGCTCTCCGAGAGAGCTGAGATACTTCTCGGTCTGAGACCTTATCCCAAGAAGGAGAAGAAGGAATGAGGTAGTGCTGGTCTCGCGAACCTCATTTCAATCAACTCAAGCCTTCCCGGAAGAGCGTGGTGGACGGGCTGCAAGCGCCTCCTGGAGCCCAACATTTCACCGGATATCTGCGTGTGCCGAAAAGCGGCGTGTACCAACAACGGGCCCTGTTAATCCACGAAATCCCAGTTTGGGTTGTTTGACAACGCAACCGATTGCAACCACAATCTTAAACCATTGCCGGATGCAACTGCCCTCGCTTTGCATCAAAAACAGCCCGTTCCCGAGATTACACTGACCATCCGAGTGCGCTACCAACCACCCACTCATGTCCTCCCAATCGAATTCGAAAGATGACGAGGCGGAGCGATGACTTAAACGACAGGATCGAAACCGATGACGGAAAACAAAATCGGCACTTTCTCGGCTCTTTCCATTGGTATTGGCGGCATGGTCGGCGGCGGAATTTTTGCCGTCACCGGGCTGACCGTCGAACTGACACGGGGCGCAGCGCCGGTAGCATTCGTGGTGGCCGGGGTGGTGGCATTCCTGACCGCCTTCTCCTATTGGCGCCTCAGTTTGCGTTATCCGAGCGAAGGCGGAACGGTTGAATACATCAACATCGCGTTTGGAACCGGGATAACAACGGGTGCTCTCAATATACTGCTCTGCCTTTCCTACGTGATCCTACTGGCGGTTTACGCCTATGCTTTCGGTGCTTACGCGGCTCATTTTTTTCCGAAGGAAGACTACCTATTTTGGAAGCACACTCTGCTCTCGTCGGTCGTCATCGTGCTGGCGATCATTAACTGGTTTGGTGCCAATCTCGCGATACGGTCGGAAAATCTGTTCAATGCCCTCAAGTTGATTCTGCTGGCGATCTTTGTGGTCATGGGGCTGATGACCCCAATCGAGTGGACGCGAATGTCGACGGAAAACTGGGTCGGTCCATTTGAACTGGTGGCCGGGGCGATGGTGATCTTTTTGAATTATGAGGGATTTGAACTGATTGCCAACGCATCTAACTCGATGCGCAATCCGAAACGATCCCTGCCGATTGCTTACCTGGGGGGAGTCTGCGCCGTGATTATCATTTACGTGTTGATTGCGATTGTGTCCGTCGGGCATTTGGATTTTTCCGCCATCGCCGCCGATCCGGACGCCACGCTCTCTCTGGCAGCCAATGCGTTTATGGGACCGACCGGTGGTATCATGATCGCCATTGCAGCCATGTTGGCCACCTCCTCTGCTATCAACGCAACCTTTTACGGTTCGGGTCGGCTGACCTTTCTGATTGCCAAAACGGGCCAGTTGCCCAGCGAACTGGAAAGGGATTTTCATGGCCAACCACTCGAAGGAATGATTCTTTTCGCCGGGCTCACGCTGATCGTGGGTAACTTTGTGCCATTGTCGGCCATTGCAACGATGGGAAGTGCCGGTTTCCTGCTGATCTTTCTGGCAGTCAATGTGGCGAACTGCAAGCTTCGCCGCGAAACGGGTGGCGGTTCCTGGATCTCCCTGCTGGGTGTCCTGGCTTGCGCGATCGCCCTGTCTGCCCTCGTGTTACAAACCATGCTGACCGCCGGCCAAGCCTGGCAGGTTTTTGTGCTGGTAGGAATGGTGGTGATTTCCTACCTGATTGAATTCGTTTATCGTGCCGTGACGGGTCGGTCGATCCTGCTCCGCCATCGCGCCTCCAAGACGAAATCGACCGAGGAAGCAAGCAAAACGCCCGATTCGCAAAATCAGCATTGAAATTGTGATAACGGTCCATGTTTCCCACACAATCACCGGCCGTTACGATTTAAGATAACGTTAACGTTAGGATCGCGATGAACACGGTTTTCGGATTTTCGCCCTGCCGTTTTGAACGCCCGTCAGATAAACGACTTCCTGAAAGGGACACCATCCGATGGAGTGCCAACATCAACCGTTTTGAACCGATTATCAATAACAATTACATGCCATCTATTTAACGCATTTTCCGACTGTTTTCAGCCATGACCAGAAACCACCACCTACCCAGGGATTTTGCGACGAAATATCCTGTCCAGATCTACGACCTGTTTATTTCGATCATCGCCATATGTTCTCTCGGCCTGTTAGTCTGGCAGTTGTTCTTCCTGCCGCAGGGCGAGACTCAGCGCCTGCTTGTATTAATCGATTATCTGTTTTGCCTTTTCTTCTTTCTCGATTATCTTCGTTGCATTTACCGAGCCGAACACAAATGGCATTATGTATTCACCTGGGGACTGCTCGATTTGGCCTCTTCCGTACCGGTCGTACCGGCACTTCGATTCCTTCGATTAGTACGTATTGTTCGCGTCCTGATGGTGATTCGTTCCTTTCGAATTCTCACCAAGGTCGTCGTCCAGGACAGTATCGCATCCACGGTTACCGTCACGACGTTGGTGGGTTGCCTGATCATTGTCGGAGCCTGCATCGGTGTGCTCCATTTTGAACGCAACGCACCCGGAGCCAATATCACCAATGCCGAGGACGTCGCCTGGTGGGGCGTGGTTACGACCTCTACCGTCGGTTACGGCGATTTCTATCCGGTCACCGACGGCGGTCGTTTGTTTGCCGTCTTAATCATGTGTGTCGGGATCGGGTTGTTTGCCACCTTCGCCGGTGCCCTGGGGAGCACCATCATGCGGCATTTGAAAACAGGCCAACCGGAAACGCCCGCCGAAAGATTCAAGGAATTGATCCGGCAAAACCAGATGATCATGGACCGTTTAGATGCGTTAGAAAAGAAACTCGATTCCAATTCACAATGATCCGCCAGCATTACCTGGCCAGGCACTCCGCTAAATCGCGGTTACTGTTTCTGTATCTCGAGCATGACCTGGTCGTTTCCCGGTTCGACCTAAATGGTCAGTCCCGAAGTCCGGTAATCGGCCTATTTCAGGTGAACCATATCCGCCTGCTCATGATCGTGGTCCGTTTCGCCATCGACGTCTTCGACTTCTTCGACTTCGATCACCACTTCCCGTTTGGCCGACAGTGGATTGGACATGAATTGGATGATCGCCACCAGGAGTACGACCAAGGTAAAACCTGATGGCTTTTTTTTGGACTGGACGATCGGCCGTTTCATATCGTGGAATCCATGTTCAAAAGGAAAAGACTGTTCGTCAAAACGGCCGCGTTGGCGGCACGTGATTTACCATTTAGATTTTAATTAATGGTGAAACAATTCAACAACGGAGCGGCTGGCAGCATCGATTTGCGGCGCTTCAACGCAGGTCGGGCGTCTCAACTATTTCATAACAAACTTTTTGGTTTCCATGTTTCTCAAGGACCAACCCGATAATTGCACTGTAATATGACGTTGAAATCTATACATTCCATTCCGCTATTTCATGCATCTATAAATTCGGATCCGTTATGCCTAGTTCGAATCGCTGTTTGCCACACACGGCACTTTCTGTTTTATTGTTGTCTGTATTATTGTTCAGCCAAATTGGATTGGCCGTCCAGCAAGCAGGAACGGAAAGCAAGGAAGCAGAATTTGAACAGTTGCAAAAGGTTTTATCGCACCGGCAGGCGTCTCGACTTTTAGAACAGTTGGATCGGTTTCGAACCGCCATCCGCAGCGGTGACCAGGATCAAGTTCTGCTTTGCATGGCGGATGGATTTAAAATCTTCGGCCAGAACCCCACGGTCTCCAAAAACATTGTTTTGCCTCAGTTCCTCAAACAGTTCTCCGCCAATTCAACTCCCCCGTTACGGCTTCTCTCCGTTAGCGGATCACCCAAAGACCTGGTACTGATAATTGGTTCGCCGGAATTGACTGAATTCAAACTCAGACTCAATTTTGATTCCGATTATAAAATCGTTAGTTTTGAACAACAAAAGACCGACCAGCAACCTGATGAGCCCAAAGGCAAAATGCTCGAAAAACAATCGAGTGGTATGGTTGGCGGATTGGTCAAGGTGGCCCACACCGGTCCTACAACCTGGAAGATTCAATACCAGTTGTCGGACCCAGTGCGGAGTATCTTTTTCGGACCTAAAACCGAAGCTTATCACGCCAAGGCGTGGCGGATTCCCGAAGATTTCCATTTTTCCGTGGAAGGTCCGTATTCTTACCTCGAACGTATAGACGGAGCGGAATTTCACCAGGTGGAGGTCACCGTAGAAACTTATCCGCATGTTGTCATGTACGCTCCCCAGCCTTTCATGGTTTTTGGTAGTGGATCCGCCATCAACACGTATTCGCTCGGGTTGGCTTCTCGGTTGGGGCCCAAAAAACAGATGGGCGGTTTTCGCCCCGAGTTTCAGTTTTTCGGTTTTCGAGATGAAATGGTTCTAATCCCTGGCTATGAACCTAATCGTGCTGATCCCATTGCGTATCCCCAGCAGGGCCTGTTTGTATTTTTCGGAAACCGTGAAGGGTTGATTGAAACGGCGGAGGTTCGCACTGTGTTGGATAATGATTTTCCGACTGAATGGATTGGCCCCTATCTCCGCGCCTCGAACGGGTTAGCGAATTTGTACAACGATCAACTCGGCAGGGCCAACCCGGGCCGATTGAACATGCTGGTCTCCTTCGAATCCGATCCCCGCATTGGCAGGCCCGGATTTAGTGGAGGAGCCCAAGGAGATGCGATTGCCGCCAAAGTCTACCGCCCCACAGACAGGGACCCGTCGCACGAGCAAACCGTCGATCGACTGAGGCTCTTTTTTGCTCACGAAATGGGCCATATCTGGCAGCAAAACCTGGGGCAGGACGATGCTCGCTGGTTTAACGAGGGCGAGGCCGAACTGCTGGCCATTACCGCCTGTTGCCAATTGGGATACCTGACACCTCCGCAAATCGCCGCTAATTTAACCAAGCGGGTTTCCCCCTGTTTGCAAGCGATGGCAAAAACGTCATTGTTGGAATCACATATTAATGGGTTTCCCCAGGCGAATTATGAGGGTGGCGGTCTTGCGCTGGCCGCCGCCGTTGCGGCGACCGGAGCCGATGGTGTTCAGGACAATGTTTTCGACCTGGACGTCGAACTAAAGACGTTCCCCGCCGAAGCGCTGGCGAATGAGCCCCTACCAACGTTTCTTGCCGGTCTGCGAAAACTGGGTGCGACCCAAACCGCCTGTGATTCGATTGACGAGTTCATCACAAAAAAACACGATTTGCCCCAACAGGCTTTGATTAAAATGTTGGATGCGACCGGCTTGGACTATTCGATCGAGAACGACCAAATTACAATCGGACCCACGTTTGCCGAAGGAATGTTTCCCGTTGGCAGTGACGGACCCGCCCACAATTGACATGTGGCCCGGCGGGCCGAAATCGCAATCAACCGCCGTGGAACATGCGACATGCAATCCAACCCCCGTTTTATCATGATTGGTGGCTTTCTGGGTGCCGGTAAGACGACGACCGTCTCCCGTTTGGCAAGCCATTTTCAATCGAAGGGAAAAAACGTCATCATTGTGACCAATGATCAGGCGTCCGACTTGGTCGACACCAACATCCTTCGGTCGCAGGGTTTCAATGTCGGCGAAGTGGCTGGTTCCTGCTTCTGTTGTAATTTCAACGAATTGACGGAAACGGTTGAACGGCTTGGCGAAGATCAACGTCCCGATGTCATTCTGGCCGAACCGGTTGGAAGTTGTACCGATCTGGTGGCTACCGTTATCCGTCCGTTGCGAGAAATATACAGCCACCCTGTGGAAATTGCTCCCTACGGTGTCATCGTTAAACCGAGTCATGGCGCAAGAATCCTTTCCGGCAAAAAGAAGGGTGGTTTTTCTCCCCAGGCTGAATACATTTTTCGCAAGCAAATCGAAGAAGCCGATTTTGTTTTGATCAACCGGATCGACGAACTTTCGACCGAACAGGTGGACCTGCTGGCTGAACTGGTGGCTGATCAATTCGAGGACCGGCCCCTGGTTCGTGTTTCGGCCAAGACAGGCGAGGGATTCGATCAACTCTGCGAGGTCCTGGAACAACAAGGACAGTTTGGACAACGGCTGATGGATGTGGATTACGACGTCTATGCGGAAGGTGAAGCCGAACTCGGCTGGTTGAATTGCCAAGTTCAACTGACCGCGGCCGAGTTGATTGATCTGGATGCCTTTCTCCTCTCTTTATTGAACCAACTCAAAGAGGACTTTGCCATCATCGGGGCAGAAACGGCTCACCTCAAAGTGATCGGCATGTCCGATGGTTACTACGCGGTTGCCAACCTGGTCAGTAGCGATACGGAACCCCAACTGTCCCTCTCCACGGGTTGCCAAACCCGCCAGGCCAACCTGGTGGTTAACGCACGAGTCGCGGTCGACCCGGATTCCTTGACGGAACAGGTCCGTCAGGCCATTGTTCAATTGGCTGTCGCCTGCGGGGCGGAGGCAACCATTGGATCGCTGCAAAGTTTCCGACCTGGTCGGCCCATTCCCACACACCGAATTGCCAAGGAATGAGTTACTGCTCTGGCCTTGGCCCGTGTTTTCGCCGGGAAGGCGACCTGAATTTTGTTATTCCAAAATGGGCACTCGTCCCCATTATTTGCTTATGCGAACCGGCCCAGGCAAACGCCTAATAACCTGGTCCTCTGGCCCTTGAAAATTCGTGATTAATTGAGGACCTGCTTGTTTTATTTTCCGACATTTTGAATTTTGCCGCTTAGCGAGACCTGGATCCTGCATCGATTGTTAAAATAACAGTCCGACAACCGCCCTGCGAAGTGATCTGCCGAACTAACCGTTTTTCAACTCCCAGACAAACCATGAGATGAGCCGATGCGACTTAACATTTGGATTGTTTTGTGTTTTTCGTTGTCTGGAGTGACTGGTCTCGCTTCGGCTCAACAGGTTGGAACCGAACCACCTAACATTGTTTTTATGATGTCCGATGACCAATCATGGAACGGGCTATCCGTACCGATGCACCCGAATGTCAGAAATTCTAAAAGTCATATCATTGAAACGCCTAACCTTGAAATTCTCGCCGCCCAGGGCATGCGTTTTTCCGCCGCTTATTCTCCGGCATCGGTCTGTTCCCCAACCCGTTTGAGCTTGATGAATGGCCGCAGTCCGGCAGCCAATGGATGGACCAAAGCGGGCCCCAGTCTTTCGGCACATGCCAACCCCAAGCTTTTGCCACCGCGAAATATAAAAACCATATCCGGTTCGGATGCGACCATTGCGGAAACCTTGAAACAGGCGGGTTACGCCACGGCTCATTTTGGCAAATGGCACTTGGAAGGAGGGGGACCAGGTCAACACGGATTCGACGTACACGACGGCAACCTGGGCAATGAACATGCGGCCCAATTTGCCGACCCAAATCCGGTAGACATTTTTGGCATGTGTGACCGAGCTGATAAATTCATGGCCGCTTGTCAAGATTCGGGAAAACCATTTTTCCTTCAGCTCTCCTGGCACGCCCTTCATGCGCCGGAAAATGCGTCCCGCAAGAATGTCGCCAAGTACCGCCAAAAGATTGGAAACGAAAGGCAAATCCAAAGAATGGCCCTGGCAACGGATCTCGACGAGGGCGTCGGCCGAATAATGAGCGCCCTCGACGATCTTAATTTGGCAGACACAACCTACCTGATTTACACCTCCGATAACGGCGGGGGTGGCGGTGGCGGCCGCGCCAAGGCGTTGTCCGGTGGAAAAGGATCCGTATGGGAAGGCGGCATCCGTGTTCCACTGATCATTCGAGGTCCCGGCATCGCCAAAAATTCATGGTGCCACGAGCGAGTCGTAGGTTATGACATGTACCCAACTTATTGCGAGCTGGCCGGTATCGACAAGATACCATCGTCAACTTTGTCGCGACTGGAAGGTGGTAGCATCGTACAACTTCTGCACCAACAGGGGCGTGGCCAGGTAGACCGGAAAAGGGAAGAATTGGTTTTTCATTTCCCGCATTATCAAAGCGCCGACGGTCCTCATTCCGCGATTATTGATGGAAACCTGAAACTGATTCATTTTTATGAAACGGGTCATTCCAAATTGTTTGATTTGGACAAGGATCTGGGTGAGCGAACCGATTTGGCCGATACCGATAAATTGGCGACAAAACAACTACAAAAGAAACTGAGCCAATACCTGGTCTCGGTCAATGCCCAAATGCCCCAAACCAACCCCAATTACGATCCTGACCAACCCACGCTAGGGTCGGCCAACGGGGGGAAGCAAGGTCGTATGCAACGTGGTAATAATAGACGCAAAAGAAAGACGCCTTAATCCGGTGCAACCTCTCGTTGGCTTGCTCTGAACGGAGCCCGTTCGTTGGTCGAAGAACCTTCCGTACCCACTAGGCCTACAAAACGGCAGTTCCCATTGGAAAAGTTGATGGTACCCGTCAATCCAGGAGACCTTTTACCGTGGCACACAAACACTTACATAGCACCTTAACGTTATTTTTCTTTCCATTTTTATTAGCAACCGCGATTTTCTGTACCGGTTGCGAAATGAGCAAGGAAACGGAATCGGACCAAGCCAGCCACGATACGGGCATTGAATATTTAACGTCGGAAAAAACAGCGGCGCTGAATTTACCCTTTTCCGAAGCGGTCCGTGTCGGCAACATGCTTTACCTGTCGGGCCAAATCGGCACGTTGCCTGGAACCACCCAACTGGCCGCGGGTGGCATTCAGGCTGAAACACGACAGACGTTGGAAAACATCAAAACCGTGTTGGAGGCCAACGGTTCTTCGATGGACCGCGTTGTCAAAGCGACCGTCATGTTGGCCGATATTTCAGAGTGGCCAGCACTGAACGAAGTTTATATTGAATATTTCCCCAACAACAAACCGGCCCGCAGTGCTTTTGCCGGCAGCGGCTTAGCCTTTAATGCACGTTGTGAAATAGAGGTCATCGCCACGGTTGGAGATAGCCCTTAACCAGCCGTTTTGACATATCGTTCCGTACTGCCCCGTCAGAATGGCACCTTTTGCTGGTCAAACCCAACTTGTTTGGTGGTCCAGGATGGCTGCGTGTACAATGCAGCGGCGGGGAACTCCTTGAATTTATGATTTACCAACGTTTCAAAACAATCCAATGGTCAGTCGCAGAGCACTTATAAAAATTGGTATGGCCAGTGGTGCCCTGGCAACGCTGGACCAGATCCGGCCATCGGCGGCAACGCTTGGCGGCGACAAACCGGACGAGGACACCCCACCTTCCGCAAAGGATTTGGCGGGCCGACTGAAAGACAATATCTACACCCGTTTACTCGGTGTCAAACCCCATCTTGCTGCCCACGAGCACATTACCCGCCTGGGAGGAAACCGAGTTTCACCCGCAGTTCTTGCCGCGATGAATCAGGCCAATGATTTTTTCGTCGATATGCATGAACTCAATCTGGCAGCCGGAAAACGAATTGCTCAATGGATGGGTGCCGAAGATGCCATCGTTACGGCGGGCGGTTTTTCCGCGATGGTTTTAGCTGCGGCGGCCTGTCTGACGGGAACCGATCCCGAGAAAATGGAAGCGTTGCCACAAGTCAACTGGAAACGAAGGGAGTGCCTGATCCCGTTTGGGCATCGTTTTGAATATGATCGGGCTTACCGTTGTGCCGGCGCCACGATCGTCGAGGCGACCAGTCGCGACGATCTCTCCAAAAGGGTAAATCCCGATACCGCTTTGATTGCCGGTTTAGCAATGGTCGAAAAACAGGATCTATTTGCGCCCCCGCTGCCCGCCTCCAAGGCATCTCCCGTTAACAAGGAGGTATTTCTTCCCGAGGAATTAATTCATTTTGCCAATCAACAAGGCATACCGGTCGTCATTGATATGGCCTCGGATATACCCCCCAAAAAGAATTTGACGCGATTCATTGAATGCGGCGCCGACCTGGTCGTCGTCAGCGGTGGCAAGGGGATTGGCGGGCCGCAATCGTCCGGGATCCTGGCGGGTCGCAAATCATTGATCGAGGCTGCCAGGCTGAATGCCTACCCCAACAATCAAATCGGCCGGGGAATGAAGGTTGGCAAGGAGGAAATCGTCGGCTTGGTCACCGCACTCCAACATTTTATCGAATCGGATTACAACGTTGAAGTTCAACAATGGAATGACCGGGCCAAATGGCTGGCGGACCAGTTGGGGAACGTCCAAGGATTGACGGCCGATTACAGCCTGAACACGATGGGCTATGCCGACGTTGAACTTTCTTGGAACCCGGATATTATTCCCCTGACCGAAGCTGAGGTAAAATCGAGGTTGCGCCAGTACGATCCCAAGGTCGAATACCTGATCACGGTCCGAACCAGGCTGTTAGGCCAAACCGAAACACGTCTATTGGCAGACACGCTGGTCCGATTTTTTGAAAAACATTCGGTCCGTCGATAGCTGCGCATGGTTCGAACAGGATCCGCACTCGGCCCAACAACCCACTTAAGGTCGCCCCCTGAATCTGCTGTCAACTAGCCGCCCTGGTTCGCTTTGACACGTACCAATTTCATGATCCTACCATCGACGTTCCAATCCTGAACGTACAAATTCCCATCCTGGTCCCAGTAGGATCCATGGGTTCCGTTAAACACACCTTCGATCCAGTTGGCTTGGGGAACATTGAAATTGACCCGGGTTTTGGGATCCGGGTTATGTCCCAGAACGGCCATGATCGTATTGCTCTTGTCGAGGATGACCACTCGCCCATGCAGATCGGGAACGGAAACGTAATCGCCCTGGATTGCGACGGACGTCGGCATGCCTAATCCGGTGATCACCTCGGCCATAAATTCACCGTCCAGGCTGTAATGCAACAGACGCCCTTTGGGTGTGTGGTTGCGGTCGCAGATCAGCAACCTGGGTGGGTCATACCGGGTGTCGAGAGTCATGCCATGCGCTGTATTGAATTCTTTCAATCCATTTCCCTTGGTTCCGAAATGGCTCAGGTATTTACCATCCTTGTCGAAACGAAAGATATGATTACTGGCGTAACCATTGGAGAGGTAGATATCACCGTTTGGCGCGACCGTGATGGCGGTCGGACTAAATTTCTTCAGCCCCAATTCGGATTCCTCGGGAAACGGGAGCCTCAACACGATGTCACCCGACTTCACATTGAATTTGATCCCTTCGGCGTTGTTGTTCCTGGCGCCATAAATGAACTCCTCGCCATTTTCTTGCCGAATTTCCATATCGTGAAGATCGGAAAAATCTTTACCGAGGTACGAGTGGATCACCTTTCCATCCGGTGAAAATACCACGACGCCTTTTTGGGCACTGGTATAAATGTTGCCCGCTTGATCCACCACGACACCACCATGGGTGGGCCCCAATGCTGACCGCCCATCCGGCCGAAGCCCCCAACCTGGCACGGTGTCAAACGTCATCTCTCCACAACCCATTCTGACCGGTTGCGTTTCCTGTCCGACGGTTGGTTGTTGAACCATGAAGGCAATGGCAGCGGTAAGGCAAACGGTAAAACATCTCATTTTAGTAATCCCTTAAAACCATGGGTTGCGTTGTTTCGATGTATTGGACGGGGCGCATTGAATGCCGAATTAACAATCAGAAGATTCCTCGCCCCATTTGTCAAGCAGATCTTAAAAGGGTGGTTCGGCCGCCTGATCCGGAGCGAACTGGTTCTGGAATCGGTCTAACAGGCCGTTTTCCCCGAGACACCCTTTGCTACCCCAGAATCTTTACAGCCTATTTGTTAATGGTACGAGTTCAGAAATAAGAAATTCCGCCAGCGTTTGTGTTTCTACCCGTCTAGCGGTCATTTTGATCCAGATGGTATAACTGGGACTGCACACAAAACTTGTTGTATTTTACTGCGCCATTCAAATGCAAACCCTGTTTCGGTTTTCTGTTTACCGCTACCTGATAATCGGGGCCTGCCTCTGTTCGTTGAGCACCGGTTCCGCTAGCCAACTATTGACACCGGAAGTCGGCGAAATGGTACCGGGCTCGCATGACGAGGAGTCTGAATCAAATTTTGAAGAGTCGGCCCTGTTTCGGACCCGCCGTACGAAAAGATCCACTAACGATCAATCCCCTTTCCATAATGTCCGATCTCGAAACTCTTCTTCTAAAGATGCCCAAGAACAGCATGGTATCTGTCGGCACTTTTTTCTCAGGGCAGGCCCTTCTTTGCCAAATGGCGACCTGGCTCCTATTTTGGTTTAAACCACTCTCTCCGTATTTTCATCAAACGGAATTCACGTCCTGTTTCGTGTGGGATTAGTGGACGATTGTCCTTTGCCAAACCCGCTGTTCACGAATCCAGTTGGACAATTCTGAGTTACTGTTGGTCGGCAATATCTGTGGGATAAAGGTTTAGTTCATGTTTAAGAAATTTGGATTTGATTTTTCCAATGTATCGGGCGATTTGTTTGGCGGTATTACGGCAGGAATTGTTGCTCTTCCCCTGGCGTTGGCGTTTGGTTTGCAATCCGGGCTGGGAGCAGCGGCCGGTCTGTACGGCGCTATTTTTATCAGCTTTTTCGCGGCATTGTTCGGCGGCACCCGCACACAGATTTCCGGACCGACCGCACCGATGACGGCCGTCAGCATGGTCGTCATCGCCGGCATCGTGGCCGCCCATAACGGCGATCTAAGCTTGGCGCTACCGGCCATTTTGACCGTATTCCTGTTGGCCGGTTTGTTCCAGATTGGGTTTGGATTGATCAGGCTGGGCCAATATATCAAATATATTCCGTACCCGGTCGTCTCCGGATTCATGACGGGGATCGGCGTTATCATCCTGGTAACCCAGGCACTTCCATTGATGGGTTATTACCCAAAGGAAGACACGTCCTACGTCCAGGAATATGTTGCCGAGGCGGAGGAGTCGATTCTTGAAAAAATATTGCGGGAAGAGGCCGACGAAGGGATTTTGGTCCTGGAGGATTTCGAGGAAACCATCAAGCGATCGAGCGAAATCACACCGGAGGCGATTAACAAGGAGGCCCAGGCTTTGGCCGGAAACGACGCGGCGGGAGTAATCGGAGCTATTCGTTGTTTCCTACGTGCCATGTTAAATGTCAACTGGGTGGATGTCACGCTGGCCATGTTGACGATCTTCATCATCTACGCCTTCAAATACGTGACGCGTGCCGTCCCCAGCACACTGGTGGCGCTACTGGCCGTATCGCTTGGGGCCTATTTCCTGTTGGGCGATTCTTACCGCACGATCGGAATTATTCCGAAAGGTTTTCCGGAAATTCGACTCGATGTGTTTACAAAATTCAGTTTTATGATGGTCTACCCATATATCATGACGGCCGCGTCACTGGCCGCGCTGGGGTTGATTGATTCACTGCTCACGTCGATTGTGGCAGACAACCTGACAAAAACCAGGCACCAACCCAACCAGGAGTTGATTGGTCAGGGCATTGGTAATTCCATCGCCGCCTTGTTCGGTGGCATACCGGGCGCCGGTGCAACGATCCGCACCGTGGTCAACATCAAATCAGGTGGCCATTCCAAGCTCTCCGGTATGATCTCCGGCATTTTGTTGCTGGTTGTATTGCTCCTTTTGGGACCGCTGGCGGAAAAAATTCCTGCTGCCGTGCTGGCCGGCATCCTGGTTACCGTTGGAATTGGAGTGATGGATTACAAGGGGCTTAAACACATTCGCCAGGCCCCCGTCACCGAGGTCCTCGTGATGGTACTGGTCTTAGGTCTGACGGTATTCGTCGGTTTAATTGAAGCAGTGGCAGTCGGTTTAATTTTGTCCTGCATCCTGTTCATGAAACATATTTCCGATGTGGTTGATGTGAGGACTGACCAAGCGGCACCTCTTAAGGAATTCAAAACAGAGATGCCCTGGATCGACGAAGGTGATGTGGCCAACCGTTACGGTGATCAGATCTATATCAAGCATCTCGATGGCCCATTGTTCTTTGGGTTTGCTTCCCGTTTTCAGGAAATCGTCTCGAATCTTCCCGAGATGGAGGTCTTCGTTATCCGCATGGATCGTGTCCCGTATATTGACCAATCCGGTGTCTATTCGATGGACGAAGCGATTCAGGATTTACGCAAACGAGGTGTCAAAGTGGTCTTTACCGATGTCCACGGGCAACCCCTCGATTTACTCGAACGCCTGAAAATCATTCCCGGCCTTGTTTCCCGGGAGGATTGTTTTACAGATTTCAACGATTGTTGCATCTGGCTGAAAGGGCACCTCAAAGACAAACCGGCAAGCCCCTCAGCCAGCGACGAATGACCACGCAACAATTAACGGGGTATTTCAACACAGCCGTGTGGTTCCACGGCTGTGTTTGGCAACGTTGGCTGTCTCGGTTACGGTGGCATGTCCTTGTCCAAGCCCCCGACCGGCTTGTGGGCCTCCCGATACCTGGCGGCCTTCTCGTTGTTCAGAGAACACCAGTTGGCAATCATGAAGTTGATTATGGTAAGAACGACCACCACCAACATGTCCCAACCAAATGGGATATAACCGAGGCCACCCATCGCCCGCATCCCATCCAACCAGCTACCAGTCGGATCGCCTTTAAAATTGCCCAACCAGGAAGTGACCGTCAAACAACCCAGGAAAGGCACCAACCATAACGATTCTCGAAAATCAAACGAAGTCCAGCTTTTTCGTTCAATCAACAAACGTGTGACAAGAAGCGTTACCAATGATGCAAAAACAATCATCAACAGCACCAAAACACTTGTCCAACCACTCCAATAAACGATCAACGCCGAAACCGTAAACCCGAGTACGGCCGTTAAACGGGGGAGGGGAATTCGAAACCGTTTCTTGGCATTAGGCATTTGGCGTCGCAACGCCAGCACGGCGACCGGTCCAATGGAAAATGACAAAACGATCGCTGCAGAGTTGATGGAAACAATATCCTTGAACGTCAAGACGATCACCAGCAAAAATCCGACAATGAAATTCAGTATCAGGGCGTGCATGGGAATACCACGTCGCGTCAATTTTTCGAAAAACATTGGCAGGAATTTATTCCTGGCCAGACCAAAAGCGAGTCTGGCGTTGGAACCGGTCGCAACGAGCGCGCCGCCCGCCGGACCAATCAAAGCGCCACCGTAAATGGCCGCCGTTAACCAGCTTAACCCGAGTGTCGCAGAAATTGCGGCGAGGGGCCCCAATCCGTGTGAAGCCTCGACATTTGCCCAGCCATTTTTTAATTCTTTTGTATCCAAGGCCCCGATAAACGCTACCTGCAGCAACAGGTAAATCCCCAAGGGAATCAACAGGCCAAATATCAGCGCCAACGGTACGTTTCTCGAGGGATTGCGGGTCTCCCCTGCCATATCGATCGCGTGGCGAAATCCAATCAGGGCAAAGACAATTCCCCCGGTCGAAACAGCAGCAAAAACACCGTGCCAACCCATCGGCAT
>JABACA010000025.1:16787-41593 GCA_014237975.1 Mariniblastus sp.
CATCAAAGCGGCTGGCAATGAAGGTCACCGCGATGATGGTAGGAATGGCAAATTTCAACCAAGTAATGGCCGAATTCGCTTTGGCAAAAGCGGCCGCTCCGATCGCATTGACCAATACAAAGACAATCAGCAAGGCGCCGGCTACCAGGAATCCCAGTACACTGAGGGAGGCGTTATCGGAGTGGGTCGCTGCGGCCCCTCCGGCTGAGCTAATCAGTGCGGGCCATGTTTGCGATGCGTAACGCAATACGACAGAGACTTCAATAGGCGCCTGTGTGCAATAACCGACCCAGGCCGTCCAGCCAATCACGGAGGCAGTTATGTCTCCATGGGTATACCGAGGTATGCGGGCAATGCCCCCCGCAACAGGCAACACACTGGAGACCTCGGCAAAACACAATGCAACCAACAACATGGCCAAGGCGCCGATGATCCATGATATGATCGACGCGGGACCCGCCAGCTGGGCAGTCAGCAACGGCGAAAACAGCCAGCCAGATCCTAAAATGCCGCCCGCCGCAATCAGGGTGAGAGACACGAGTCCCACCTGGCGTTGTAAAGACGGTTTTTCAGTGCTCGAATTCGACATCTAAATGCGTCCCGTCCCTGTTGAACGTAACGTTTTCATTGCTTGAAAAAGTTACGGCACTCATTATGGTCAACCTGGTATCTTTTTGAAACCGCCGGGCCAACAACGATATCTTCAGAAACCGATCAAATAACAAAGAATGGGATGATATTCGAATTTATATTGGGCAATTAAGTTCCCAACATCGGTTTTAACAGGCGATCTTGCAACGACCACACCCGATTTAACCCACCGACCCAACTGCGGCAACCACGGTTCTAGATCGCGGTGATACCAACAATGCTGCACCATGTAATAGCGACCATCAAAACGACGGCAAACATTGTCATCACCGCCGAACGAAGACCGGCAACTTGATCAACAAAAATGCCAAAGATCACGGGCGCTACCGGATATAGGAACAGGTTCAATAGACACCACAACGTATTTCTGCGGCTGCCGGCAATCACTCCCCAGATGCAGGCAGCAACGTTGACGCCCCCCCCCAACAAGAAAGCAACGACAATTCCGAGCAAGGTAAACACCATAGCCGCTGAAGGTGGCATCGGACCAAAGTTGAGATGCTCTCCCGGGGATCGCCCATCCAGTTGGTCGCGAATCGATTTTCGCCGTTGTTGGACGAAATACTTAAGTGCATTGGGTGATTCTTGCGTAGGTTCGTCCCCGATGGCATCGTCAAAACGCTGGACGGCACCATCACCCTGGCGGGTTACAAACGGTCGGATGAAGTCGGCTTCATCGTCGATCTGGTCGATCATCTTTTTTTCATTAAACTGTTTATCCAAAAGCTGCCGCAATCGCTCGTGATAAGCCTGCTTGAACCGCGGAATCGCCAAGACTCGTTCGATGACGCGATTACTTCCCTCCCCTATCTGGGGTCGATTGATACTCAAATCCCGTCGCGTCTGCGGAGTACCTACCAACGAAAAGGCGCCGAAAGAAATATCCAGGTCCCATGGTATCATTTGGATCTTGTTCGTTGCCGGATCCAAATAGGCGTAGTAATTCTGGGTTCCGCCAAGGAAGCTGTCGAGGTTGGACAACATAACATTCACCGACAGGAACGACAGGAACTCATCCATGTCGAGGTAGTCCTCGACCCGTTCATCAAATTCCTGGTCATCGGCCAAATGGACCAACCGCGCGAAAGCGATCAACCGTTGTGCCTGTTCCTCAGTGGCGTCCGTTTTAGGCACATAGGCCAGTTTATATTTTTCCCAGTCGTCCCCCAGATAAAGGAATGCACCAAAGCAACTCGGTTTGACCAGCAGTCCCTCGGATGAACCGTAAACCCTTTTTAAAAACCGCTTGTCGACCTGCTCTACGATCAGGTACAGACCCATTTCTTTGGGTTTTGGGTCATCGCCAACACTGACCGTAACCTCTGCCCAGCCCGTCCTCGAGGCGGGAACACCCGCTTCACGGAAAAGTTCGTAAGACAATGCCTCCCGTAACATGGATGGATCCGTGACGCAGTTATTAACATTGATTTTTTTTAAACCAAGGAAATTCTGTTTTTTGACGAATTCGGAAAAATCAATTTTGAATGAATATTTCCCGGTATGGTGACCCATCCAGAACGTTCCATTCCCTTTGTATCTCACTCCAACATCGTTGACCGTTTGACCATCGATCGTGACATCCGCTCGGCCGTATTGATGATTGATCCCCATGTAACCTGCCAATCCAGCCCGTTTATTGTCATCCGCTCGAAAATCACCCCCTTGCATGGCATCCCGACCGAGTTTGCCAAACGCATTATCAATATTCCAATCGACGTCTTTGGGTGGTTGCAGTTTTTGCCATTCTGCCTCGGTAAATTTCAAGTGGATCGACTCCACACGTTTCATATCAAACAGCGAATCCGTATCGTTCAAGACCTGGGTTTGGCCATTGACATCGGGACACAAGGTCGTAAAAACCAACACGGTCATCAGTAATATAGGGTGTCGTTTCATGGCTTATTAAATTCCAAAACCGTTTTCCTGGACAATCGCATCGCTTTTCAGCCTGTTGGACAGAAGCACTTTCTCGGTAGGCAAGTCCTTTCCTAATCCAACGACATCCTAATCCAAACACATTAGACGGCAGGTCTTACCGTCAATTCACGCTTTTTTGCCTATTACCAGCCAATCGTGTTCAAGGTCGAAAATATTGGTGGATGCCCGTCCCAGTGTTTTATCAGATTCTATTTTACTGGTTGGCACGGCGGTTAAGTTCCCTCTCTTGGTTGCGTAAATGTGACAATATGGATAACACAGTCGGTTCATTGGGATAGGTTCGCCGCACTTTTTCCAACCGAACGAAAGCATCCGTTTTGCTTCCGGCCATATATTCGCACCAGGCTAATTTTGCCTGCACTATCGGGTTGTCTCCGTCCTGTTCCACCAGCCAAGCAAAATGTGGTTTGGCCTTTTTAAATTGTTGTTTGGCCAACAGGCAATTTCCGTAATTCAAACGATTGAGCTGATTGACGGGTCTTTCGTCCACCAACTGTTTCAACAGTATGGTTGCATCATCAAGTTGGTTATTTCGAAGATAGCTGACTGCCAAATTGCTGCGGGTCAAGAAATCGCCAGGCTGAACTCGCAGTGCCGACTGAAACTTTTCGATCGCGGTCGGATATTTCGATCGCGACAACGCTATCAGGCCCAGGTGATACTTGGCGACTCCACTATTGGATCGATAGGTTAACGCAGTTTCAAAAGCCGTGTTGGCATTCTCCAAGTCACCCAGATAAAAATAGGCCAATCCCTGGTAGGTGTACGTCTCGAAGGCGGGCCAGTAGGATCGCAATTCCGGGTTGCGGGATTGTTCCAGTACCGACTGCACCTGCTCCAATGCCAAACGGGCATCGGCCTGACTGAATTGCCACTCGCCGTTGCCCTTGGCTGTTTGGCCCCGTTCCAGCCCCCGATTCAAATGGTTATTCGCGATCCCCAAACGGCCTTCCAGGTGGGCCGGATCCTGTTGCACTGAATGTTCAAACAGGACACGATCAGAAAACCAATACCTGCATTCCCAGGCGCTGACACCCATCAAAAACAGGACGATCAAACCCAACAATAGACTGCGATACCGGGAAGAACCCCAGCTCAAAATCAATAGTGCGAAAAGAAAACATAGCCCCCAACTGGCAGGGTACAAATATCGTTCGGCCCGCAAATGGCGCAACGGTACCAACCCGGAAGCGGGCAACATCCAAATCGCAAACCAGATCAACCCGATACTGTATTGGCGATGCCTGTAAAACAGGAAACCGGTCACGCCCAACAGCACCAACATCGCCAACAAACTGATCCAATCGCTCCAACCCATGAGGGCAGAAACGGTCCACGAATCGGAAATAGAAGGCGAGATGGGATACACCACCCGTCCCAGATAATGCCACATCAAACCGCTGGAAACGCCCGCGTTGGTCAATATTGATTCGGAGGCTGGTTGAGCATTTAAACCGAACCCACCCAGCACGACCCAGCGATAGATGCCAACCATTCCAACCACCAGCCACAAGCTGGCATAGATCCACAATTTCGTCATCAGCGACGTTACGATCGGACGACGATGGTGTACCACCAGAAAAATCGCAGCCGCCAAAGGTGTGACCAGCGCAAGTTCTTTGCAAAGCGTTGCCGCCAACAGGCATGTGACCGAACCAACGGTCCATAACAGGCGTTTCCTCCGATCGGGAGCCTGGCAAGCCCGATCAAACGCCAGTAAACAGAAACAGGCAAACGCCGCACACATCAAATCCTTGCGACCACTGATCCAGGTGACCGAGTGGACCCCCAATGGGTGGGCGGCGAACAGTGCGGCAGCCCAAAAAGCGACCCGTTCGGGTCGTTCAAAACCGGTATCCGCCATCAGGCGTAGACCGATCAGGAACAGCCCCACCACCACCAGGTAATGCCAAACCAGGTTCTCGGCGTGATACAACCAGGCGGTGTCTTGCCAAATCGCCCAGTCAGCCGTCAAACTCAAAGCATAAAGCGGACGCCAATAACCACCTTGGGTCGCCGCGATATTGTCGTTGGATTGGACAAATTCATCGAGTGACTGAGTCCACAACGCGCCAAATTCTGAGGGTGAAACAAGTCGGTATCCACCGGCCAGTATCTCCGCCTTGTCAATCCAGACAAAATCGCCAGCCAGTGAGGCGCCGAAAGAAAAAACGACGATCAGTGCCAGAATAGCAAAAGATCGTCGTTTTGGATTTGCTAAGTTTTCAGAAGCGTTTAACACGCTTTCCTATCCTCGGGACTCAATTAAATGTCGTCGACGCCTGAAACGGACTCCGACAACCCCGGCCAATGTAGCCCAGATCGCCAGCGATCCCGGTTCGGGAACCGGGTTGTCGTCCGGACTGTCTAACAGGAGCAACATTTCATAATTGCCCACATCTTCGCGTTCAAAACCTGTAATCGACAGGTAATAGAGTCCCGTGTAACCGAGACTCAGCTTGTACTTCGCGCCACCAAAAGATCGGGTCGAACCTGATCCGATGTGAGTGGAGCTGTATTCGATGTCGTCGCCCGATTCCAGAACCGTGACACCGTCACTGCTGTACAAATCGACGACGGAATCAAAATCATTGGCAATATCGGTCACAATATTGACCCACATTTCCGTACCCGCTTCTGCCGTGAAGCTGTAAAAATCGCTCAAGTCGTTTGCCGTCAGATTTCCAATCACATTGCCGCCCTTTTCAAATCCCGAAATAGGCAGAGCGTCCAGAGTGGGATCCAGATCTTGAGCGGTCGCTGCAGTGGAATGCGCCCCGGCCGTTTCTGAGATCGCTGCATGGGCCAATGGGCTACCGGCCGTCATCTCATCGCCAATTTCCAGTTTCGCCATCGACGTGGGTGAAAAATCTCGCAAAGTTTCTCGACCCGTCTCATTCAAACCGGTGGACCCGGTTGCCATAACATTCGTATTTTGAATTCCGCCTGTTGGGGCCGGGTTCGATCCATCGAACGAGACGTCCGAGTACGAATCGTAATGCCGCAGGCCAAGATTGTGCCCCAGTTCATGGGCGGCCGTGCCGGACAAGGCCATCGTCAATTCAGAGATCTGCTGTGCGTGTGAATCCCCGCTTTCGACAATGAAACCGAAATTGCCCGTAAAGATGCGGGCTGTATCGGTCAGGTCCTGGTTGCGGTAATCGATATGATCGGCCACGCCCAGCCCGCCGCCGGTCAGTCCGAAATTTAGCGTCGTGTAAACGCCCGAGGGAGTCGAGGAATCGAAGTTGACCGCATAGCCGGAATACATCGTTCCCAAGTTGTTTTGGATGCCTGCCCGGATCGCTGTCCGTTCGGCAGCGGTCGACGCCCGGCCCAATGCCGTATCGACACGTGCATTAAAGTCACCGGACGCAAAATCGAGATAAACTTCTATACTCGCTCGTGCAGAAGACCCGCAAGACATCAAGACGCCAAACGCAAAAAACGTGGCGAGCAATAGTCGGGGTAGCCTAAATCCCAACATAATCGTCTCCCTTCCAGTAAAAAATCAAGTTGATAATGGACACGCCTGTTAATCAGTGAATAAATCATGAAGTTCCGGCGGGCAATTTGCAACCGTGGCGAGGGATTTTTTTGAGCTACAACGAATTATCAGCCCGAAACCGATCGATTTCTCGACTCAAACAAGCGTTTAAACCGCATTTTATAGCTGAAGCGGCTCCTTCCTGTGTCAATCGGAACATAAAAAAAAGGCGACTGACAATGCAGCCGCCCTCGATTCACGATTGTTTCAACTTCCCGATTTATCCGCCTCGCTGACCGCCGGGATCCAAATGGGTTCGACCTTCAACCGTGCCATCAGCTGAGAACAGATCATCTACGTTTTTGCTAACAACAAACAAATCGTGATGAATCATTCCGTCATGATTAAACGTGTTGTCGCCCTCACCCAGGACCGCGACCACATTTCGGTTGACTTCCACGGTTTCACCTAGGTTGACGTCATCGTTACCGCTTGTACCCCGCAGGAAAAACCCGTTACCACCACCATTGATATTATAGGTGTTGTCACCGGCACCTAGAATAATACCTGCATGATGGCCAGCGTAAGAAGACGCTCCAAGGTTCACGGTATCAGCTCCCTCTCCGCCGCGAACGCGAAAAAAATCACGAACGAAACCGTCATAATTTACTACATTGTCGCCATGGCCGAGCATCAGGCTGACGCTACCATGCGTATGGACACCTTCCCCTACCGTCACGACGTCCGAATCGATACCACCTCGCACGTGCAAGTGTTCGTGGACATCGGCATTAACCGTAACCTCATTGGCGCCATGACCCATAACCGAGGTCAAAACACGTGCTTTGGCTGTTTCATTGACATTCAGGCTGTCTGCCCCGTGGCCACCCCGGTAGCGGACTAGATTCGAAAAAGCGTTGAGGTCCATGGAATTGTCTCCACCGCCCATCGAGGCATCAGCCAGGAAACGCGTATTGACGTTCACACTCACATTGTCATTCCCGCTGGCGCTACGGTAATTGACACGATCAATGACATGATCACCGCTAATCTGGAAATCGTTGTCGCCATGACCCAATTTGACCATCACGTTGTGGATGACTTGGTCGCGAAGATCGATGGAAACGGAATCATCGTGGGCTTCGGCCGGGGCATTGCGATCCAATTCGACTCGCAAATTGTGATGAACATGCTCGAACGTGCCCAGGTCGACACCATTGTCCGAAACGCTAAACGAATGATCACCCACACCGACCACTTCAACGGGACCATCAGCATCACCGTGCACCACCATCGAGCCGTGGTGAACACCAACCGCTACCGTGAGGCAAATTCTGTCTTCGAATTTTTGGTAATCGAGGTCTCTTGTTTGTGGGCGTCGCATAATGTCACATCCTATTTGTGTTTTTGGTGGAAAATGTAATACCGCCAAATTGGCAAATGTGTAAGGAAGGTTGTTTATCTAAACGTAAGCAATCTAATAGTAAGCTCCACGTAATCATCCCGTCGATTGGACACCTAAAATATGCAAATGCCGTTTTTTTTGGTGACAGACATCGATGCACTTTCGTTCAATTCTGCCTGAGCAGCCCGTTAAAGTCAATTTCGCTTGAAGGTGAAAACCGCATTAAACCATTCGAAAACGTTTAAAACCTATCGTGATCGTCAAGATGGGAGGATCTGGGGCCCCTTTTACGATTACGATCGGGCCTCCTGGCTCTGGCCTGTTTAGCGGAATGCTCGAGACTTGAAAATTACGTGGCCCGGTAAGGGAGTCGAAAACAATCTGTTTCGGTTTATTGATAAGCGTTTGTTATCGACAAGTTGTCCTACCTGCTAAATCGATTTGACTTCAACCGCCGTTACAGACTCGGATTGTCATGCTTGAGTTGCCACGTCCCAGGCAGTACTGTTCCACCAACTGCGTCGTCCAAAAATTGCGGCGAACAACGGTATTTTGAGTTTCCATGCCCGCCCAATTAACGTCCTTCTAATGCGGCCCCTCGTGGTTTTCACAACGTTTTTCCTTCCCCTCAATTGCTACCAACAACAAATCCATCGGAATTTATCGTAACTGGATAACAGGAATGAAAAAATGTTTCTCTTTTCTATTGCAATCAGCTAAAATGACGGTAGTGGTAAAGTTTGCGTTTCTGGATAGCATTGGCTAACCAAAAACGCATGCCGTAAGCTCGCACTTACAAAAAGCCGCCGTCAAACACCGCCTCGTTTCCCGCCTTCAAAGGACCGACGACATGATGATTACATCCAAACGCCGTGGATTCACGTTAGTTGAATTACTGGTCGTCATTGCCATTATCGGCATACTGATTGGCATGTTGCTGCCGGCCGTTCAAATGGTGCGCGAAGCGGCTCGCCGTACCTCCTGCATGAATAATCAGAAACAGATCGCACTGGCCTGCCACAATTATGAATTTAACAACGGGCATTTTCCGCCGGCCTTTAACGCGTGGAATTCCAACGGTCTGAATCGCTATATCGGCTTGCCGTGGGATAACCGTGGCGGCACTGATTATGCAGGTAATTATTATGCCTGGAGCGCACTGATCCTACCGTACGCGGAACAAAACAACCTGTACGAGGAGATGATGCTGAACAAGTCCTGGGGTTGTGATATGATCTGCGCCAACGGTCAGGGTTTGACCACCATCGAGTTGCCTATGTACATCTGTCCGAGTGATCCAGGCGACAATGTCAATGGTTGTTATACGTCTGACGCTGGTATCAAACCGGCCAAATCCAACTACGTCGCCTGCACCGGTGACTTGACCTGGTATGGAAGAATCAACAATCCTGATTGGAGACATCTTTGGGGCGTTTTCGGTTGGAATTCAAAAACCAGTTTTAACGATATCCTGGACGGCTCGAGTCACACCATTCTGGTCGGTGAGCGAAGCAGTGAACCGGAAACCGGTGCCAGTCCCCAAAACATTTATGGTGCGATCTGGTTGGGAGCCCACAACACTAACAAGATTACGCATCTGCCCTCGCCTAAAGTCCGATTTTATTCCTGCACCGGTCGGACTGGCAGCACGTTGAACTATGTCGTCAACGGCCATTACAGAGGTCGGAACATCGCCTCCAGTAGCCATGCAAGCGGTGCAACCCTGTCGCTGGCAGATGGATCGGTGCAATTTGTATCTGAAAACTTGGATCTCAGTATCTTCCGCAACTTGTCCCAAATGGCTGATGGATCCGTCGTTGGTGAATGGTAAACAGTTTTAGTTAGAGCCCCAGACGTAGTTGCCAGGCGAGGCGCCCGTTTTTTTGAACCAGGACCCGGTGACAACCGACGGGTTTTCCTTTTTGAATCATCCTCCAGAGACTGTCATGAACTTACCATTTACTCGTCGTTCCCGTTACGCGATGTTGATTTTACTGACTGGTTCTTTCATGGGGTGTGGAGGCAATTCCGAATTTCCATTAGCCCAAGTTTCTGGAAAAATCACCAACAATGGTGAACCCGTGCCCCATGTGGTTGTTATGTTCTTCCCAAAAAGCAATAAGGAGAGCCTCAATTCCGGCCCCTACTCTAGCGGGGAAACAGACCAGCACGGTGTTTACCAGCTTACCACGAGATACGATCGGCCTGGCGCCGTGATCGGAACCCATCGGGTCGAATTGGCCTTCGCTGGATTTGACCCCGAAGCTGAGGCGAGCGAACTGGAACGGCAGGACAGCGGTGAGGAATCAGCGGAGGTTGCTGCCAAGCCGGACCGCAAGGTAAAAATACCTAAAAAATGGGGCCTTGATTCCAAAATGGAAATGACCGTCCCGGCCGAGGGAACAACAACACTCAACATCGAATTTAATGAATAGGTTGCCCGGGGAATCTACTCGGCGCGCGACATGGTCACCCACAGAGAGGCTGGCCTTCTGCTTCGCTTAAAAGCTCATCCACGCCTTGCTGTTTTCCAGAAAAACAACCTCTCACTTCCGCACGCCGAGTATATCTCAAATTCTCACCCTCCATTTCGTCCCATCGGAATGCTCCCGGACCGCCACCCCTGCGAGTTGACAGTCAAAAAAACTGGTTCAAACTAAAAGTCGGAAACGGTCAAAGTATCCCGTGGCTTTGCCTGCAACGACCATGGTCCAACCGTATTGGAAACTTTGATCTGCCTTTGGCCGTTTGACAGCCATCTGGTATCGGCCCTCGAGATTGACAACAATCGTTATTGAAAACATTGCATAAATGACGCTTTCCTGGCTTCATTATTGCCTTAGTTGATGGCGTCAAACCAGCACACTTTAATATCCCGTTAGCGGGCAGGTCGGGATTTTGTTATTTGAGAACTGATTGGACCGGGAACGAACAACATGACACGCGCTTTGGTTACTGGAGCTACCGGGTTTATCGGCCATCACTTGGTGAAACGGCTTGACCAGCTTGGTGTCGAAGTGACTTGTCTCGTTCGGCGAACCAGTGACCTTTCCCGTCTGGAGCGATACAATCCCCGTTGTTTAGTCGGCGATATCAAGGATGCCACATCGGTCTCGCGGGCCACCGACGGTATCGACTGGGTTTTTCACCTGGCCGGTTCGACCAAGGCACTCCGACGGAAAAACATGGCAACGGTCAATGTGGACGGAGCCCACAACGTTGCACAAGCTTGCAGTCAACAGGATAATCCACCCATCGTGGTCTCTGTTTCATCCTTGGCTGCCTGCGGTCCTTCGAACCCCGGGAGGCCTTTAACCGACAACGCGAAACCTCGACCCCTTTCCAATTACGGTCGTAGTAAACTTGCCGGCGAACGCGCGATGACGGTCTTTGCCGATCGCATTCCACTGACCATCATTCGGCCACCGATCGTTCTGGGTGAGGACGATGGTGACGGTTTCCAGATTTTTGCGCCGATTCACAAATACGGTATTCACATCGTTCCTACCTGGCGGGATCACGAATTTTCTATCATGCATGCGGATGACCTTTCCGCCGCCATTGTTTCGGCTGCTGAAAAAGGTCAACGGTCATCCTGCGATCCTCTGGATTCCAGCGGCACCTACTTCGCAACCTCCGATCAAATCGTGACCTACACTGATTTAGGGCAGTTGATTGGTCAAATCCTGGGACGGACGCATACCCGACTGATCTATTTACCCTCGCCGCTCCTCTGGCCGATCGGCTTCCTCAGCGGAATGGCCGGCCAGCTGCGGCGGCGACCCGCAATTTTGAATCTCGATAAGATTCGCGAGGCGGTGGGCGGTTCTTGGTCCTGTTTGGATAATCAATTCCGAAACGACACCGGTTATCGCCCGGCGAAACCTTTGGATGAACGCCTCGCCCAGACGGCCGAATGGTATTTTGAACATGGCTGGCTGAAACGTTAAACGATCGTTTGGACCGTCTTTAATTTCAACGTGATTCGCCGGGAATAGGGACGGGCTTGGCCCAACGTATTGAAACGTTGTCATGGCCCACCCGGTTCGCCTGAATCGTCGCTTATGTTAACTTGATTTGCCGACCGGTTTTCGATTCATCACATTGGTAGTTCGAGGTTTTCAATATGAAATTTTATCTGGCGGGTCAATGGCAGGACCGCGACGAACAGATTTCCGTTACCAATCCCGATAATGGGGAGGTGGTCGATACGGTCCCCAGCGCGAGCGACGCCGATGTGGAAACGGCCATTCAGTCAGCCACCTCTGCCAAGGCCAGCATGGCCCAATTGACCGGCTACCAACGGTTTGAAATCCTCCGTCGCGCCTCGGAATTGGTCCTCCAGAGAAAAACTGAACTGGCCGAAACCATCAGCCGCGAAGAGGGAAAAGCGATTCGGTAATCGCTTTACGAGGTGGAACGCGCCGCCAATACGCTCGAGCTGAGTGCCGAAGAAGCCCGTCGGATTTCCGGCGAGCTCCTGCCCTTGGACGGCGGACCAGGTGTGCAGAACAAACTCGGTTTCACATTGCGTATCCCCTGCGGTGTAGTGGCCGCCATCACTCCGTTTAACTTTCCATTGAACCTCGTCTGCCACAAGGTCGGACCGGCGATCGCCGCGGGAAATAGCGTGATCCTCAAACCGGCCAGCGACACACCTTTGGTCGCATTGAAACTGGTCGAGATCTTGTTGCAGGCCGGGCTACCGGAAAATGGGATCAACTGTTTAACCGGCCGCGGCTCGGTGGTCGGCAACGCCCTCTGCAGCGATGCCCGGATCAGGAAGATCAGCTTCACCGGCAGCCGCGAGGTCGGCCAGGCAATTACTCAAATTGCCGGTTTGAAACGGGTCACGATGGAACTGGGCAGCAATTGTCCGTTGGTCGTGATGCCAGATGCAGACCTGGAAAAGGTGGCCAAAATCACGGCCATCCACGGGTATTCCAACGCGGGTCAAGTCTGTATCTCAGCCCAGCGGGTGATCGTGGCGGACGAAAAATATGACGAATTCGCCGAGTGCCTCGTCCCGCACGTCGAATCGATCGTCAGCGGTGACCCATTACAGCAACAGACCGAGATGGGACCGATGGTCCGCGAGCGGGATGCCCGGCGAGTCCATGAATGGGTCCAGGAAGCGACCGCCGCCGGCGCTAGGATGCCGTGTGGCGGAGAGCGTGACGGCGCCTTCATGCAGCCGACGGTCTTACTCGATACGGACCACGATATGAAAGTCGTTCACGACGAGTTGTTTGGGCCAGTCGTCGCCCTGTTGCGGGCCACCGATATCGACGATGCGATCCGCCTGGCAAACGATACCCGTTACGGTCTGAGCGCGGGTGTGTTTACCCAGGATATCGATGCGGCAATCCGTTTCGCGCGGGAGATCGAAAGTGGCAGCGTGCATATCAATTGGGGTCCCATGTGGCGTTCCGATGCGATGCCGTATGGCGGTCTTCACGACAGCGGGATGGGCAAAGAGGGCCCCCATTACGCCATCCGCGAGATGACCGAATCCAAGGCGGTCGTGATCCACCAAAATGTTTGAATGCGGTCTTTCTCCTTGGCCAGCCAAACCTTTTTAATTTAAATTTGCTTTCGCCGACGACGACAAGCGAGATGTCCTAACACCAGCAGGCCGACCCAACCAGCCGCTACCGGTTCGGGTATCACCGTCAGCTCACTCAAGTCCATCTGGTCATACAGGAACAGCGTGCTATCCTCGGCAAAGGTCAATCCGTCCGCCGTTTGAAAATTGAAATACGGTTCCCAGATCGAGTGTCCCGATTCGTGGGTATGCAGCGAATGGGTTAAACCGACTTCAATCGCGCGTTGCAACAAGGCTTCGGCATTGGAATAGGGGACCGTCGTATCATTCGTCCCGTGCTGAAACCAGAGTGCCGGGTCATCCGCTTCGACCAGATCCTCCAGGCCATACAGTGCCCCGGCCAGACTGATAATCGTTCCGAAATCGTATTGCGGACCATTCGCATGATCGCCGTAGCCCGCCATTAACGAGATGATCGCACCCGCCGAACTGCCGGCCAGCGCGATCCGGTCAACATCGACGCCGAGTTCCGGTGAATCCAGGAAGAACTGGTTGGCAAAGATTGAGGTATCGTTGTGGGCGGCGTTGGCGGCGTTGGCTATTCGCGCCCCATAATTAAACGGGTTGTTGGCCCAGTTACTGTAATCGCCCGGATCGAGTGGCGGGTTGACGGGAAACGGGCCCGACTCAACCGCCGGGTCCAACAACGGGTTGCCCGAATTGATCATCCGGTAGTTGATCGCCGCGACCACGTATCCCCGCTCTGAAAAAAATTCGGCCATCTGGACGATACCCGAGTTCGTCTTGCTCCCCTGCACAAAGCCTCCCCCATGGACCAGCAGCATACCGGGTAACGTTTCGGGCAGGATGGGACCACCACTCAACTGCGCCGGTCGATACAGGTCGTAGTGCAACTCCGATGTCGTCCCTCCCACCCGCGGCGCGTCGGGGCGATACACATCATTCACAACCACCTGATCCGATCCGAACAAAGGATCGATGAAGATTCGATCCTGGGCCCTTCCGTCCGAAACACAGAATAGTGCAATCGAACAACCGAGTAAGAAATGATTTCGTCCCATTCGATAGAAATAAGCTTGTCGCATCATTGATCACTCCGAGGGAAAATTCGCAAACATTCAAACGTCCTCGTCGACTTCATCGTAAACTTCCCACCTACCAAGTCAACAAATTGTCTTTCAGATAAATCGTTATGTGAGCTAGCTACCTTAACGGCTTCTTGTCAGATGGTTGAACGTCGTCTTGGCAGACAGACCGTATTGATGACAAACTTCCAGGTCACTCTCCGCTGCGTCCGGGTAAAAATTGGCATGTTCCTTCCCTTTTGTATGAGAGCATACCGCTCCCCTGGATTGTTTTGGCAAGACAGATCCCGGTCGGGCGAACAGATGAAATATGCCCCTTTGTTTTTGGGGGTAACCAATGGATAAAAAACCGGAACAGATTGCGAAACCATGGTTTTTGAACAGGTCTTTCTTTGGGTTCTTCTTTCCAGTCGTGATTCTCTATTTTCACCTAGGCGGTGAGTGGGCCGTTTTAATACCCCGAGATGTGGGTATGTTTTGGCTGGCCCTGGCAGCCCCTCTTAAATCTCCACTCCCAGCAGAAATGATTCCGGCCTTCGAAATCTGCTTTATTGTGGCCTCTTCCGTTTTCTTCATTTACCTTATCAAAGATCTCAATGTCTATTTCCAACGCAACCTTAAGAGTCAAGCAGAGAGTGATCCGGCACTTCAGCCAAAAGTAGAAACAGCGTTAAAGAAATTTCGCAACGGCAAAATTCTGCTTGGAATTTTGTCAATCGTTATGGCTGGCTGGTTGTTTTGGCCCCATTTCCGGGCTTTGGGGTTTGCGATGGGTCTTTGAAAGGCCGGCGATGACGTTGAACCTGGCCCAACAAACGCATGCCGGTTTTTGTAAACTGTTGATCAGCCTCTGGGTGATCAGAAAACGTCTCCCTTCTGCCGGGACCGTTTGCCGATTCAGGCGATAATCTCTTGCACGACGCGACCGTGAACATCGGTCAAACGAAAATCACGACCCGCATGGCGGAATGTCAAACGCTCGTGATCAATACCGAGCAGGTGCAACATCGTCGCGTGCAGATCGTGCGTGTGCACCGCGTCTTCGGCCGTTCGAATTCCGTATTCGTCGGATTGACCGTGAACGATTCCACCCTTGACACCTCCCCCGGCCATCCAGGAAGTGAAACAATGCTTGTGGTGCTCGCGACCCGCATGATTTGCGGTTTCATGGAAAGGAGTCCGTCCGAATTCGGTCGTCCAGACGACCAGTGTGCGATCCAGCATACCCCGTTGCTTGAGGTCACTGAGCAGACCGGTAATCGGCCTGTCGATTCCCCGCGCCAAGCGCTCATGATCCCCCATGTTCGCGTGGGAATCCCAATTGTTGCTCGACCCGACATCGATCAATTCCAAAAACCGCACGCCTCGTTCGGCGAGCCGCCGGGCGACGAGGCATTGCCAGCCAAACCCGGACGTGGCACCTTGCTGGATCCCGTAAAGTTTCAACGTCGCCTCGGTTTCGCCGGAAAGGTCAAACGCTTCGGGCGCCTCTCGTTGCATCCCGAACGCCGTCTCGAACGAACGGATGCGGGCATCCAACATTTGGTCCGCGGCCCGCTCGCCGAGATGGGCCTGGTTCAATTGGGCGCGAAAGGCGAGTTCCATTTGCTGAAGCGCTGCATCCTTGATCGGTGGCCGAACATGAGGCAGGGGGTCTTTGCCGGGAATCACGTGGGTCCCTTGATGACAGGCGGGCAGGAAATCACTGCCCCACGTCTGAGAGCCTGCATAAGGTGCCGCCGGGGCTAACACCATGAACGACGGTAAGTTCTGATTGACGGTTCCCAAGCCATAACTCACCCACGAGCCGGCACTCGGTCGGGCGAATTGGGCTGAACCGGTGTGGGCTGCCAGCGTTGCCTTGTCGTGGCCATCACTATCGCAGTGCATCGCGTTAAGCACGCAGAGATCGTCGATGATAGAGCCAATGTTCGGAAACAGATCGCTGACCCAGGTTCCGCTTTGACCATATTGCTGAAAGGGGAAACGTGACTTGATCAGGAATCGTTTGAACTCGCCGGACGTATTAAGCCAACGCGAGGCCGTAATCGATTTGCCGTGATCGGCCGTTAACTGGGGGCGATGATTGAAAGTGTCAATGTGTGAAACGCCACCGGTCGAGTAGAGGAAAATCACCCGGTCAGCTTGCGGCGCGGGATGGCCGCGGCGCGATCCCAGTGGATCGTCGGCAAAGGTAGCCTGTTCGCTCAACATGCCAGCCAAAGCGACTGCGCCAAGGCCACCCGAAGCGCGGCGCAGGAACTCGCGGCGAGTTGTCGGCCCAGTATTCATCAAGTCCACTCCTTCTCAATCGACAAACAGGAACGCATTGCTGGTCAACAAAACTCTCGCCAACGCCGACCAGGCGGCGATCTCCGGATCCTTTTCGGCCGCCGTTCCCGCCAGTCTCTCTCGATACGCCGCCACGAACGCGACAGCATCGTCAACGACGTTCATCTCCGGAATGTAACCGTAGGACATTTCAAACGCCCATAATACCTTCGCCCGGTCGTCTCCCGAAACGGCAACGATACGCTTCGCGAAATGCTCGGCCTGCTCGTGAATAAAGGGCGAGTTCGCCAGGAACAGAGCTTGTGTCGAGGTCGTTGTCGGCTGACGTCTTGCGACGCTTTGATTTGGATCTGCGGCGTCGAACAGAGCCAGGTACGGATGTCTTCGGTTGCGCTGTACCATCAAGTAGACGCTGCGGTGATTGGAATCGTAAACGGCGTGGAACGGGTTATGAATGGTAAAACCCCATGTGTCCACCGGTGGAAACGGGTGGGGCGGTGAAGCGGACCGATCAAGTTGTCCACTGATCGCGAGGATCGCATCTCGAATCGACTCCGCATCCAGATGCCGTCGCGTGAACCGCCAGTGGTAACGATTGTCGGGATCGACAGCCAGGTTGGCTTGGTGATCGGTACTGGCCAGTTGATACGTTCTGGAATTCATGATCAACCGATGTAGCGACTTAACGGACCAGCCGGAGGCAATGAACCTGGCCGCCAACCAATCGAGTAATTCCGGATGGGTTGGTCGCTCGCCACGTGAACCGAAATTGCTGGGCGTCGCGACGATCCCCTGGCCGAAATGCCATTGCCACACCCGATTCACGAAAACCCGGGCAGTTAACGGGTTCGTAGGGCGAGTGATCCAGTTCGCCAAGTCGAGCCGACCGCTGCCACTGGTAACCGGATCGCCGCCGAGTACTTCCAGGTTGCGGCGCGGGATCTCTTCACCCAGCCGATAAGGTTCGCCCCGTTGTTGCAAGCGCGCATTGACGGGAGGACCCTCGGCCACACCGTACGCTACCGGGTAAGCAACCGTCGTGGACACCGACTGCCGCCGTGCCGTCACATCGTTAATTTCGGCCTCAACCTTGGCCAGTCGTTGTTCCGATTGTGGATCGACCATACGAGCTGCCACGCTCTCTTTGCCGGGCGCGGCAAAGGCGACTGCTTGCAGCCCGACGTTATCGATGTCTCGCGCACAAGCGGCACCTTCGACATGCCCATGCGCATCACAGATGAAACAATCTGCCACGCCGTCCCAGTTCGCACCGGTCGCCTTCTCTTTGAAAACGGTAAGATCACCGATCGTTCCCACGATTCCCGAGTACGTCTTGCTGGCGGGGTCGATCGTTATTCGCAGCGTGTACCAGGTGCCGGGTGTAAGGTTGCGAATGGTCTCCCATTCCGTCCCGTTTCGAATGGCAAATTCCGTCGAGGTGGCGCTACATTCCACCGCGAGTGACTGGACAACGCCCCGACCGAGGTAGAGCCGAAAGGCGCCCTTCTGCGGCGAGGATGCAACCGGGCGGAAGTCGACCGTAAAATGCATCTGTTTTCCGGTGGTCGCCTGCAATCCGTTTTCAAATACGTAGCGGAGACCGTCGGTCGGTTGGCCACTGCCCAATCTGACGCCTCGTTTCCCCGTCGGATGCACGTGGTCGAACGGGCTTTGCGCTTCGGTCGTCACGTCGACCGGGCCCGCGCTGACCCACGGCTCGGCGAGGGGCTGGCCTGCCTGCTGTCCCTCGAAGCCGAGATCCACGCCACCCGCCAGGAAATCCGGATTGAGTTCCGAGCGTTCGCTTTTCAAGCGTTCAATTTCATCGGCCAGGCGGGCCAGGTTGGTTTTCCTGGCGGCTTCCAATTTCTCCGCTTGGTCGGGAGGCACCAGGGGCGGGAAATGGGCCGGACGCTTTTGCTCTTCCCCACCCGGAAATGCCCACTTGGAACTTTGCATGATCCCGTAAATCGCATAGTAATCAGCCGCCGACACCGGGTCGTACTTGTGATCGTGACATCGAGCGCAGCCCAATGAGAGGCCCAGCAAAGAGCGGCCCAGTGAATCAATCACGTCCGCAAAATCCAGGTGCTGGTAATCCGGCGACGCCTTGTAACCGTAACGCTTACCGATCGCCAGAAATCCGGTCGCCGTCACCCGAGTGGCATATTCCTCCGCCGGCCCGTCACGCGCGAGAATATCGCCGGCGATCTGTTCCCGCAGGAATTGGTCAAACGGTTGGTCATGGTTGAACGCCTCGATCACCCAGTCGCGGTACTTGCTCGCTTCGCGTACCGGGTAATCGGATCCATCCCCCGCCGTATCCGAATAGCGGGCCACGTCCAGCCAATGTCGACCCCACCGTTCGCCATAGGCTGTTGACTCGAGCAGGCGTTCCACCAATGACTCGAACGCGTCCTCGGATTCATCGGCCAAAAAAGTGTCGATCTCATTCCGTGTGGGTGGCAGGCCGGTCAGGTCGAACGTCGCTCGGCGGATCAGTGTACGACGGTCTGCCACCGTCACAGGAGACAACTGTTGTTCCTTCAACTGCCTGAAAACAAATGCATCGATCGGATTTTGGGACCACGCTTCCGACTTGACCTGCGGAACATCGTTCTTTTTCAATGACTGGAAAGACCAAAAAGACCGGGCCTGCTCCAGGCTCATGCCTGCCGTGGGTGCCGCGCTTGAATCCGTTCGAGGATCGGCAGCGCCCCGTTTGATCCACGTTTCCAGGATCGCGATCTCCTGTTCTGTCAACGGTTTGGCCGGCGGCATCTGCAAATCAGAATCCTGGTATTTCACCGCCCGGATCAACAAACTCTTTTCGGGATGCCCCGCCATGATCGTCGCCCCGCGGTCACCCCCTCGCATCCAGCCAGCTCGTGAATCGAGTCTTAACTGGCTCTCCTGCTTTTTCGCGCCGTGGCATGGCTGACAATGTTTGACGAACAAGGGGCGGACGTTGGATTCAAAGAAATCTTGATCGCTCTGACCGCAAGCTAAGGGCAAGCCCGACAGCAGACCTATGGCCATCACTACGATTGGAAGGAAACCGATCGAAGCGCCCGCTTGAGATAACCGACGTAGTGGTAACCAACCTTTACCCGGCTCACTCGGCTGCGGCGTCTGGTCGCTGGTACTGCCACTCTGCGTATCGGCCTGGCCCGGTGGGATCGTCTGTTCCGCTTCGGTCGCTGCCGCATCGACAGGAGGTTTCATCCCGTCGACTGGGACCCGTCTGTCAGCATCACCCATGAATGTTTCTTGTAACCGAGGAAGGGACCGTCTCTGAGGCCCTTATAGAATCCCACACCCGACCAGCCAATTCAAGTCTTTACCAGCCGCGGGACGAGGAAAACGACGACGCCCGGAGGATAAGCTGGTTGCCCGGTTCAACGGGGCGAATGTTGATCGTGAACCTACCTTATTCAGCGCGTAGTGACAGTGATGATGGCAGGAAGCATCACCGCCACCATCACCGCAGCTTGGACGGCCGCGATCGCCTGCTGGGTCGCTGCCGAGGCAAGAATTTCACCGGCAGCCAGTTGTTTGACGCGCTGCCGATGTTGCCTGAGCTCCTCCGGAACAAAATTCGCTTTCAAAAGATCAGCGTGACTGGCCAAGGCGATCAGAATCGCCGTTGGTTCGTCCGGGATCGCCTTGGGGTCAAACATGACACGGGCCATTTGGTCTCGAATATTATCCTCCACGGTCCCATCCAATTCCGGATAGACCTGCCTCGAGAAAACCCAGAGGACTTTCTTTTCGTCCTGTTTGAGGATACCCATTTGACTGAGCTGCTCGGCAATCCGGTGTGCCAGGTGCTTGATCCCAGCTGCCCGCGTCACCCAATCCTGTAAACCTCGTGGCTTGCCCGATTCCGACATCTGTTTCAACAGCTCGTCCAGGAATTCATCGCCCGTGGGATCCTGCGAAATAACGGTCACCGTTTTTTTCTTGTCGTTATCGGCGCTAATCCTGTTCTGCAACAACAACTCGCTGATCATTGCTCCAGCGGTCGCATAAGTACAGTAACTGCCGGTAAACGTACCTTTGGTATCGTTCAGCGAAAGTAAAACTATCCGGTGATGGAGCAACAATTTATCTGGCATAGTTTGACCAAGGTTAAGTTGGCAAGTGTCCGGGCCCTTAAAGAATCCCATACCTGAGCCGCCGGTTCAAGTCGATATTCGCCCCACAACCTGTAAAACGGCCAGCATCCAATCGTGGTTAGACGGCGACAATCCCATCCCATTTTCTCTCTTCCGCCGGCATCCGTTTCCCTTCCAATCTGGGCCAAATATGAAATAATCGGGTCTGAACGAATTCCACTCCAGCTCTGATGGCGATGTGAACGAACGTGTCCCTCTGCAAATCATTTGCAAATCGGTTTGACACGACCATCCAGCGGTAAGAAATTTGGAAGACGGATTCATCTGATTGAAATATCCAACAAGGAACCAACATGCCTCTCCATGACAAAGAATCTGTTCGCGAAATGATGGACGACGATGTTTATGCATCCGGTGACCTTTCCCAAACGATGCCTAAGTACAAATTCCCCCAAGAAGAACAACAAGCAAAGGATGTCTATTCCGCAGTCCACGACGAATTGATGTTGGACGGCAATTCTCGACAGAACCTGGCCACGTTTTGCCAAACGCTGGCCGAACCCGAACTCCATCAATTGATGGATGTCTGTATGGACAAAAACATGGTCGACAAGGACGAGTATCCGCAAACGGCCGAAATCGAGGCGCGGTGCGTCCACATGTTGGCGGATTTATGGAATTCTCCCGATTCGTCGAACACGATCGGATGTTCGACCATCGGCTCCAGCGAAGCGGCCATGCTGGGCGGGATGGCGATGAAACGGGCTTGGGAAGATAAACGGAAAAAGGCCAACCAACCTTATGACAAACCGAATATGGTCTGTGGCCCGGTCCAGGTATGTTGGCACAAGTTCTGCCGCTATTGGGATATTGAAATCCGTGAAATCCCAATGGACAAAGATCGGCTGATCATGACGCCCGAGGAGGTACTCAAGCGGGTCGATGAAAATACGATCGGTGTCGTGCCGACACTCGGTGTCACCTTCACCTGTCAATACGAACCGGTCAAGGCGGTGGCCGACGCCTTGGACAAGTTGGAAAAAGAAAAAGGTTTGGACATCCGAATGCATGTGGACGGGGCCAGCGGCGGCTTCCTGGCTCCCTTCTGTGCACCTGATCTGGAGTGGGATTTCCGCATCCCCCGCGTCAAATCGATCAACACATCGGGACACAAATTCGGTTTATCCCCGCTGGGCGTCGGCTGGGTGATCTGGCGTGATATCAAAGACCTGCCGGAAGAACTTGTCTTCTGGGTAAATTACCTGGGTGGCAATATGCGGGATATCGGTCTCAATTTCTCTCGCCCGGGGGGCCAGGTCATTTGCCAGTACTATAATTTCCTCCGCCTGGGTCGAGAGGGTTATCGGCGAATCCATAAGGCCTGTTACGAAACGGCCCAATACCTGTCTGCCGAAATTGCCAAGCTCGGTCCGTTCGAAATGATGTACAAGGGCGAAGAAGAGGGAGGCATCCCGGCCCTTTGTTGGAAGTTGAAAGAGGGCGTGGATCCTGGCTTCAGCCTGTACGATTTTGCCGACCGGCTGAGAACCCGCGGCTGGCAAGTACCGGCCTATGCCCTGCCCGCCAATTGCCAGGACTTACCGATCCAACGAATCCTGGTGCGGCATGGCGTCAGCCGGGATTTGGGAAGTCTATTGATCGGGGATATGAAAGCGGCGATGGCCTACTTCAAAGACCACCCCGTTTCCAAACAGATTACACCGGCCGAAGCATCCGGTTTTCACCATTAACGGTCGACCGGGTTACCCCTCGCCAAGTGGGCATCCGTTAAACGGCAAGAACCAGGGCCGGCCAATTGTCCGGCCCCTTTTTAATTCCCATTGACCATGTCCGCAACAATCTTGTGCATCGCCTTGTCCGGAATGTGTTGCATTTTCAGATCGCGAAACCAGTTTTTTATCTTGGAACTACCGGCCGACATATCCAGACTATCGCGTGATTCTTCAATAATGCCATCCGTGATCGGTTTGCGATCATCCTGAAATCGTTGAAACATTTCCGTGATATCGGTGCAGGCGCCCGTTAATTCGGCCAAATGACCGGCGTCGGCGATCGCCGCACAAGCTCCCATCCCGGCATACGGACTGGTGGCATGCGCCGCGTCTCCCATGATCAATACCCTTCCCTTGAGCCACGGTTTAAGCGCCAACAGGTCACCCCCCATCACGGGCACCATCTCTTTCTCATCCGTCAAATCCAGGCATTGCTGGATGACCTGCGGCAACACCGGAACCGCTTCGACAATCTGTTCCTTTATACTGCGATCAGGGTTCGGCAGGGCCCCGTTCATTCCGACGTACCACCGCGCCTCGCCATTGCCAATGTCGGCCACACCTGCCTTGATACCTGGCTCCCAGAAATCCATATGCCGATTCGGCTTTAAATCGGGAGGGTGCTGATCCATGATCGCGATCCAGCCACCAGCGTTGAACATATTGAGTTCGGCGTTTTCATGAATGAACTTCCTGACCGTGCTGTTAGCGCCATCACAACCGATCACCACATCCCCTTCGGCCGAACTACCATCTTCGAAATGCGCCACCGCCCGATCCTCGAAGCTTTCGACAGAGATGCAATTTTTACCGGCGGCCAAATCGGGACCGACCATTTCCGACATCATTTCGATCAGCGCTCGGCGATTGATTTCATACGAATCGGCGCCCATTTCGCGCGAGACCGTCCCGATCGGCATCTCGGTAAGCGGTTGCCCCTTCCGGCCGTAAACTTCAAAGACCTCTAGCGGCGCCCCCACTCGATCCACATCGACATCGAGGCCCTGCAAAACCTTGATCGCATAGGTCCAGATCAGGAAACCGGTCCGATGTTGTTGGAAATGATCATATTTCTCAAACACTTTGGCTTCGACGCCTTTTTTTCTCAGCGCCAGAGCCAAGGTCAAGCCACCAATGCCACCCCCAATGATGACGGCTCGTTTTAAATTCTTCATCGATTAATTCCATTTCCTGTTTGAAAATCGCTTGCTGGGCAACCGATCCAAATTTTAATGAACAGGCTACGCCAGTCTCATTAGGTTACAGCAACCGAACCGACCAACCAACAAGGCATGTTGGCCGGTTTTCTGGTAAAACAGACTGTCACCTCGCATTTCCCAATTTCCACTTTCGGATTAAAATGGAACCCGGGTGTTGTCGGACGATGATCGACGGTCCGATTGCCAACATTCCGATATCACAAGAAGATCGGGCCGGCCGGTACAAAAACTGCCAGGAAAGCCTCCATTAATCCATCAAAGGCAAAACGATGAATAAACATCAGCACGACACACCCCCTGGGTACCACAAACAGGACAAGCACAAACAAAAGGAACACACTCACATGGCCGAGAGCAACAAGGGAATTCACAAGGATTGGCGAGCCTGGGTGGCACTCGTTTTAATGATCGGCGCCATGGCCGCCTATGTGCTGTCGATGGACGAATCCGGTCTTGGTGTCAAAGGCCTTGAACGGGGCCCGGCCGGAGAAACGACCCCGATTGGCGAGTAACGCCGCTGGCGACCCGAGTGGGGTGTGGGGATGGAGCGAACGGCGCCGGTTACCGGGCCGCTCGCCAACCTCGTACTATTTTCCTTGGGTTGCCCCTTTAATCGCGTCTTCGCCTTTTTGAAACGCGTCACCCACGTCGTCGACTCCCTTTTTTGCGTCATCCATCATCTGGTTGCGGTTAACTTCGACACCGAAATCCGAGCTGTTCGGATCATTTTTATTCGAAAACGATAGCCAACCACTATAAAAACCGATGGCCGCTACGACGACGGCAATCAAAACGATTGTGCCCAAAAACTTCCGCATCTGTGAACTCCCTTGTTTGTTTAAATCCCTGTCGATCACCAGGCCGTTAAGTGGCAGCATGATCTCGCTTTAACGGCCCGTCAATCTATCTGGTATCTCACGTTTTGCCCACATTGATTCAACCCATCGATCATTTTTTTCAGTGGCCTTTTATCCTGTTTTTAACCAGAACTCGACGAGTCGCTCCCCAAAACCGATCATTTTATTTGTGCAAACTGACTCAGTTCCAATCGGCAGCGCCTGAGCCACTCCAAAAATAACGGACTGCTGGTCGTAGTCGTCCCATTACTGATGGTACCAATCGATGAAACGAACTAGGCTGGATCAAATCGACGATCGTTGATTCCGATTTAATGAATATGACGGAACCACAATCAAAACGTGCAACGGGGCAGATTTATCGATGGCAAAACATTCTATTATTCTGGCAAAC